>CANDLP010000314.1 GCA_947385505.1 uncultured Clostridia bacterium | reverse complement strand
CACAGCCGAATTGGACGCTTGTAAGGTAGAACACGTCATAAGCGAAGAAACCTATCTCAGACTTCGCTATTTTATGAGCGAAAGTTTGTCCGGCGAAGCTTCCTTTGAATTATCAGATCAAGCGGAAGAGCTTACGTATAACGGGGAGCACGAATGACATTTATCAAATCAGCGCTGTAAACGGAATTTCATCTAAAGTTACCGTATCGCCAGGCTCTGCCACCGAAGATACGGTATATTTATCGGTAGAAAACACAAAAAAATCAAAATTCTCCGTATCCGCTATGGTAAATCCCTTGTTAAATCCTGTGCCGATTTTTTTTACAAGGCTCTCTTTTTTACACCACAATTCTCTTAAAAAGCTCTGCCTGTCCTCTGTTTTATTAAACTTTTCCAGTTCTCTTTCGCTGCAAATTCGCAAAGCTATATTTTCTTTTATCGCTCTGTTGTCCATAACATCAACACCGATCTCCGTTTCGGATACGGCGGCCGCCACTGCGGTTTTACAATGGCTTATGCTGAAAAAAACGTTAATACCCGAAAAATAGGGCTTCCCGAATTCTCCGTATGTAAAGCGAGCGGTGTCGGTCAGACCGAATCGCTCTGAAACAATTTTCTGCAGCAACAGATACGAAAAAGCTCCCTCTGTTCTACCCGAAAAGTTTTTTCTCTTAATATAATCCCTGCGCCATTCGGGGAGCTTTTCCGACGCGCTTGCAAGCTGCTCCTCGGCGATACCCTCAATAAGTGTCACATATATAAATATCTCAGCCAAAAAGATACCTCCGTTTGAACAAGTTACAAAACTGCTTTCACAAAAAATTTTAAGGATCTTTATAAGATTTTTATACTACTTTTTAATTAGGTTTATATCCGCTATTTCATATCCGTCTTCGCGCCATTTGTCAATAATATCCCCTAATGCGTCGGAATTGGTCTTGGATACGGCATGAAGAAGATATATGGCTCCGCTGTGTACGGAATTTGTTACCGTTTCAAAAGCCTCCGAAGCCTCAGGCTGGCTGTCCGGGTTCCAGTCCATATAGGCAAAACTCCAGAAAACGCTTGTGTAGCCCATAGATTTCAGCTGCATAAGCGTTCTTTCGCTGAACTCACCCATGGGAAAACGAAAAAACTTCATTTCATAATTAAAATTTTCTTTAACGTAATCGTGAAGCGTCATAACCTCTTTTTCCGTTTCCTCATAGGAACAGGAAGGAAAGCTGGGATGAGTATAGCTGTGATTGCCTACGGTATGCCCTTCAGCTATCATTCTTTCAACCAAATCGGGAGAAGAAACACAGTAATCATAGGTAACAAAAAACACAGCCTTGACGCCTTTTTCCTTAAGTGTATCGAGAATCGCGCCTGTATAACCGTTTTCATAGCCCTCGTCAAAGGTAAGAAAAATGCGCTTTTCTTCCGAAGCGTCAATAAACAAAGCAGAGTGATCACCATATTTTTCCTGTGCCTTAACAGCGTCGACCGGTCGTCCAAGCTCGTCCCTGTCTCGGCCGAGTCCCCAGCCTATAAGGCTATTGTCGGCAGCCGACACGGAGCCTGTATTAATTCCCGCTTTTATTAAAGATATAACGCCTATCCTTTCCGCTTCGGCTTCAGCGGTTTTCAATCCGTTTAAAGCGTCCTCATCCGGAATACCTTCGGTTTCGCTTTGAGAAGCGCTTTCGGTTTCTCCCGGAGCAGTTCCCTTTTCTTCAAATGAACAGCCCGAAATCATCATACCGAACAATATGATTAACGAAAGCAGCGCGGCTTTTATTTTCATAATATATATTTCCTTTCAGCTTAGCTTGGCAAGCTTAATACTATTCTCAAATCAAAATAACTGCAATGCAAACCTGAATAATAAACTTTGTATAAAATTGTATTCATTATTCAATTTTTTACGATTTGGAACAAAGATCAGCACAAAGCCTGTCTGTCAATATTTTGCTGAAATAATACCGCATTATGCTTTTAAGGCGCTGTAAAATTATTCTTTTTCAACGTCGGATGTCTGCTAAAAAAAATTGACCGATGATCAATCGGTCATTTATTCTGGATTATTCTTCGCCGAGATAGTTTCTGACCAATGATTGAAGCAGTTCGTCGCGATCAATATGTCTTATAAGACTGCGGGCATTTTTATAAGTCGTAATATAAGTAGGATCCTCGGAAAGAATGTATCCCACAAGCTGATTTATGGGATTGTATCCTTTTTCCTTCAAAGCCTCATAAACTTCGCAAAGTATCTCCTTCATTTCGGACTCGCGCTCGTCGCGCACCGAAAAGGTCATTGTTTTTTCGTGCATTGCATTCCCTCCTGACTTATGAAGAAAATTTTTATATGAAAGCATACGAACCGCAGTAAATTGTAAATTCCGCTTTTACTGTCCCATAAAAAACGTATTCATGTATTATCCGTTTTCATTCAATGCAGGTACACTCTCGTATATGTTACATTATACACTAAAATTGATTTGGTTACAAGTCTTTTTGCAAAAAAATTTTGTACCATAATCTTGTATATTTAACAGACTATTTACCTACAATATACCGTGCTAAAAAAAACGGACTTTTTTTTAGGAAATATCACTATTGCATTTAAAACCCTTCACTGGTATAATTATATTGATAAAGTATACTATTGCCCCCCACAATAAAATCTTTTCAGCGATACTTTCAGAAAATAAAACATACGGCAGACAATCCCGAAGTGTGCAAATATTGCTTCACTTTATTAGATATTTTTCTCTTGCGCTTCGCACCAAAGTTTCATTGAGGGAGCAATGCTTTGGAGGTAATTATGGCATCATCAAAAAAAGTTTTGGTTCCGGAATCAAACGGCGGTTTTAAAACTGTTGCCTTCGGTTTCGATAAAAACGATGTCAATATGTACATCGCAAACCTGAGAAAAAAAATGAAGACCATGGAGGAAGAATTTGAGCAAAAGCTAACCTCCGCCCTCGAAAATCCCGCCGCCTCCAATGACGCGTTGAAGCACGAACGCGAAATAATACGCGCCGAAGCCGAGAAGATGTGGGGAGAAAAGCTGAGCGAACGCAATCAAATTTTAAAGCAGCAGCAGGACCGCATAAACGAACTGGAAGATGAACTGAGAATAAGCAAGGAAAAAATAGCCTCCCTTCGCACACAGCTTTCCGCCGCTACCTCCGAAAACAATTCCGACGGAGTAATAAGAGCGCGTGCCGCTAAAGCATACATGCAATTTACAAGAGAGCTTCGATTTATAAGCGGCTCGGTGGAAAAAACCCTTGAAGAAATGGAACAGCGCTGGAAAGGCGATTTTTTTAAAGCCGGCGAGAACATAACGGAAGATATAATCGAACAGTCGTTAACAGAAAAAAACGCTTATGTTATGGACGAACCCGCAAAAACGGATATTAACGAAAAAAGCAGCTCACCTAACGATAATTCCGACAGCACGCTGAAAGCTGATAAATCACTTTCAGAAACTGCTTCAAAGCTGTTAGCAGAGCCTTTACCCGAAATAATGAAGCCGGAGGACAAAAATAACGGCGGATACCCTGTGTCCGAAGAAACAGCATCTGAACCGTTTTCTGCAACTTCTGATCCGCTTTTTTCCGAAGCGGATTCAACGGCTAATGCGGATAACGTTATA
>CANDLP010000313.1 GCA_947385505.1 uncultured Clostridia bacterium | reverse complement strand
AGGGCAGCAGCTTTCGGTTAGGACAATCCGCACATTTATATTTTCTCTTATCACACAGTCTCTCTGCCCATTCATTTGCGCATACCGGCTGATAACCGCTTTTTCCTGTAGTAACGCTATGCCAGCGTCTGGCAAAAACATCTTCTCTGCCGCGGAACATGGTACGGAAAAGCGCAATTTTTTCTTTAGGAGTGCTGTGTATTGTTACTGCGGGGTTTTGAAAAATATTGACCGGATTTTCCGTGTGTTCAGGTATTTTATCGGTTTTACAGATTCCGTTGCGCAAATCGGCTATTTGTGATTTCAGAAACTTGTTTTCTTGCTCGAGAAAATTACATTTTTGCAATAATTCATTATATGAGAGCATATTACCTCACTTACTTAGTGTTTTTACCAGTATAGCACAATGAAGTAAAATTATCAATAGTTGTAAATGCAATGTTTCCTTAACATCAACCTAAATCCGTAAAACTCAAACACATATAAACGTTTAAAAATCGCTTTATATTAAAGAAATTTGGCATTATTTTTCACGAAAATTTCTTCACCCAGTAGGTAAAGAAAAAATAAAGCAAGAAGCGTCCGATTTTGGTTTAACAAAAGCATTTGATAGAGAAAAATCAATTTGAACTCTGCGGATTTAGGTATTACATAAAAAGCTATCCCTTTCCTAATCTGTGGAAAGGGTAACCTTTGTTTTATTTAATTTTTGATTGATAAATATTTAACAATTAGGCGAAATGGGCAAGATGAGTAAAGTGAAGTTTTGCCTTTGTTTATGCGGATTTATACGCTTTCATATTTTTTGACTTTTTTTAATTTAAACAACCCTTTTTAAATATAAAACGGTCATAGGATTTAAAGGAAAGCGTGCTTTTTTCCATTGCCGCATGCCGTTGGTAACCGCTTTTTTCTGTGGTGACGCTGTGCCAAAGCCTTGCAAAAATGTGTTCTCTGCTGCGGAACAGAAAGCGGAAAAGAGCAATTTTTTATCGAGACTGCCGCGCATTTTCCGAAAAAAATTTGCATAAAATTCGAAAATCTATTGCATATTTGCAAAAAATAGGCTATAACATATGTAAAAATAAAGCATAGCCGAATTGAAAGAGGTGTGATCTTATGCTGGTCTCATTGATAATGAATAACACATATATTTGTGATAGCGAAACCGAGTTTTCACTTATTGCTAATATGACTTCACGGCGCTTTACCTCTAACACGGTTTCAGTGGGAAAAGTCAGAGTTGTAAAAAGTGCGGTGGTTTTAGAACCCAACAATGCTGGCAAAACAAATCTTATCAAATGCATATCGGCGATAAAGCAGCTTATTCTCGACAAAACGCCATTTCAGATTGAAACCAATATGTTTACTGACAATCCCGTTTGCTCTCTTGAAGTAACATTCAGCGACAAAAATAAAATTTACGGATTAGCTGTGCAATATAACGTTCACGAAAATAATTTTGTTTTAGAAAGTTATTTTTATGTAGAGGGAAAAGGAAGCAAGGAAAAGAAAACAACATTATTGTCACGCGAATATAACAGCGATCTTACGGTAAATGATAAATTTTTCCTAAAAGATGCTGATGACCTTATATCCGCTGCAAAATTTGCTTCTCATAATCATATGCTTCTCAATGTTATAAATACCGAGGAATTGCCAAGATTCAATATGCTCAAAAGCATTTATAGGGAGTTTGCGGAAAAAATAGACATTGTTGATATGAATCAGCCAATTATAAACAAAACAATAGAAATGATGAAATCTTCAAAGGAAAACCAACGGAGAATTTCCAATTTTGTTAAAAAATGCTGATTTGTTTCTTGATGAATATATGGCTGAATGATTCTGAGCTGAAGGTATCATTAAATTTAATAAATGACAATATTATTGAAAATCGAATTGATTCTGACTTTCAATCAGCATTATTAGAACAGCTTCATCTTTGTTCGGTATATAAGGGCAGACCTGTTCCGAGTTTGCTTTTTGACTCTGTAGGAACAAAGAAGATGGCTTCACTGGCAAGTTTCATAATAAATTCTCTTGAACAAGGGCGGATACTTGTTGTAGACGAAATCGACAGCAGTTTACACTTCAAACTTACAAGAGCAATTTTCTCACTGTTTAATAATGAGCTTAACACCAAAGGTCAGCTTATATGCACCGCTCATGATGTTTCATTGCTTGACTGCAAGCGTATGTTCAGAAAAGAGCAAATATGGTTTGCCAGCAAGGACAAAGAAGGAGTGTATCTCTATTCGCTTTCTGATTTTAAAGCTGATGAAGACGGTGTAAGAGGCAGAAGTGATCTTATTGAAAAATACAAAAAGGGATTGTTTGATGCATTGCCTTCACCGGATTTATTTAAGGCGCTGATGAATTCCTGCAAGCTCAACCCTGAATCCGACAACAAGAATGGGGCCGGTAATGAGATAGATTTTCTTTCACTTATTGATATTGAGGATGGTGAGAGAAATGAGTAGAAAACTGCCTAAAAAGTTACAAGACCCACGAGAACGAACTAAAAATAATATAATGATAATTTGTGAAGGACAAGAATATGAAGAATATATAAAAGCACTCAAAAATTTAGGAGTATGGAAAACTGATATTTATAATTTCTATACAAGTAATGCAGAAACAGCATATAATATAGTAAATCTCTATGACCAATATATGAAAGATAAAAAATATGCTGTTGTTTTAATTTTCTGTGATACCGATAGAGTACCTTACGATGCTTTTATGAGTATAAAATCACGTCTTCGAAAGATATATGGCGGAAATTCGGGATTTAATCATGTGGTTATTTATGCAAATCCGTGTACTATGCGAGTAGTGCTTGCACATTCCGAGAAGAAAAATAAGATAAGGACACAAAACAAATTCCGGAATTCTTCATTGATTGCAAAGCTTACAGGGGTAAAGAATTATAAAGCACACAAGAAGCAAATAATTGATATATGTAAAAAGATAACATGTGATAATTATACGACTATGAAAGAAAATATCACATATACCGAAACAAAAAATTACGAAATAATAGGCAGCACTAATTTTGAACTGTTTCTTGAAAGATTTGAAAGCGAGGATACATCATGGATAGATGATATAAACAACGCTTTGGGTTACCATTTAAGATAACGGTTTTATGTATTACATAAAATTTAGTAATAAAGCTATCCCTTTCCAAACCAGTGGAAGGGATAGCTTTTACTTTATTTGATTCCGAATTGATAAATATTTAACAATTCGGCGAAATTAGCAATTTAAGGGGACGACGTTTTATGGCTTGGTTAAACGGAAAAACGGAGTTTACAAAATAGGAAATCTTGAACGAAAATTTTTGAATTATTCCTTCCCTTATACTATATTGACAATTCAAAATAAGTGTAGTATAATAACAGTAAATCTGCGTATAATTAAATATATAGGCAGCATTAAATATGCGTAATAACAAATTTTCAATCGAATATAAACTCGCGTATTATAAAATGGAGAGTAATTATGAAACTGAAACGCAAAATGTACGACAAGCTGCTCACGCTGAAAAACACGCTTAACGGTCAAAAGGCATTTCTTATTGAAGGAGCAAGACGTATCGGAAAATCCACAACCTGTGAGGAGTTCGGCAGGAACGAATATAAA
>CANDLP010000312.1 GCA_947385505.1 uncultured Clostridia bacterium | reverse complement strand
CGAATGAAAAGCTAAGTATTGAAGAGGTATGCGTTGCCGACGCAGACGCTGTCTCACATTTAGATTCCGTGCCGTCGCTGTTTTACCTTGCGTATGTAAAGCGAAAGCTGAATATCTCGGAAGGTATTGAATTTGTGCGAGGAAAACTTGAGCGCAGCTTCAGCAAAATGTCCGAGCAAAGCAAAGAGCTTTACACTGACAAGTACAACGAAATTTTAAAGTTTATCCGATAGCTGTAAAGGAGAAAATTATGCTTGCAAAAAGAATAATTCCGTGTCTCGACGTAAGAAACGGCAAGGTAGTAAAGGGCGTAAATTTTGAGGGAATTAAAGAGGTAGGCGATCCGGTGGAATATGCCGAAGAATATAATCGTCAGGGTGCGGACGAGCTGGTGTTTTACGATATAACCGCTTCGGCGGAGGGCAGGGGAGTAATGCTGGACGTTGTACGGGAGACCGCCAAGCGGGTATTTGTTCCTCTTTGCGTAGGCGGCGGGATAGCTACGATAGACGATTTCCGCGATACCTTAAGAGCGGGAGCGGATAAGGTTTCGGTAAATTCACGCGCGCTGAGCAATCCCGATCTTATTAACGAAGCGGCTAAGATATTCGGAAGTCAGTGCGTGGTAGTGGGAATTGACGCCAAGCGCGACGGCAAGGGCGGCTACACGGTTTACAAAAACGGCGGCAGAATCGATATGAAAATAGAACTGGGCGATTGGGTTGAGGAAATACAGCGCAGGGGAGCGGGCGAGATTTGTCTTAACTCAATGGACGCGGACGGCACCCGCGGAGGATTCGACAAGGAAATGCTGAGCTATGTATGCGATAGAGTCAGCATTCCCGTAATTGCCAGCGGCGGAGCGGGAAAGCTGTCGGATTTTTCCGATGTACTTACCGAAACGGCGGCTTCGGCAGCTTTAGCGGCTTCGTTGTTTCATTTTGGGGAACTGACGGTAGGCGATGTGAAAAAAGACCTGAAAAGCCGCGGCATTTCGGTAAGGTAACGTAAAATTAAAAAAGGGATATTCATAATGAAATATTATTTTGTTGATTACGAAAACGTTCATTCCGAAGGCTTTACAGGCATAGACAGTATCGCCAAAAACGATACGCTGTATTTGATGTACACCGAACAATGCAAGACTTTTTCACTGGAAGTGCTTGAAAAAATAATCAGGCGGAAGGTAAATTTTGAGGTATATAAAGTCGGAACGGGAAGCAAAAACGCTCTTGATTTTCAGCTTTCTTCATTCATGGGATATATTATCGCAAAAAACGAAGATAAAGAGTGTATATTTTACATTGTCTCAAAGGATACGGGTTTTGATCATCTGATTGATTTCTGGAGAAAAAAGGGAATAAATGTTGAAAGGATATGCAATTTTTCACCTAACACCAAGGCGGCAAAGCCTAAGAATACAAGGCTTTCGCTTTCTCAGCCGACGATTCCCGTACAATCCGCAACGTCAGCAAAACCCATAAACACAGCGCAGGCTAATTTACCCGCAAAGCTGCATATTCCCGCTCAGACTTCCCTTGACGTTCGCATCATGCCTCCGTCGCCTCCTATACCTTCACAGTCGGTATTGCCGGTACAAGCCGTTTCCGCGGACAAAACCGCACCTCAAAAAAATATAATAAAGAGCAGGACAAAGAAATCGGATATAAATAAAGCTACAAAGGAAGAACTTCTCGCTTTTTTATCGGATGAGGAGTATTCCGACGTAATATTGGAAATAATTAACAGCTACAAGTCTAAGGTTTCCATTAAAAATGCTTTGGACAAGCAATTCCGCGATTCGCAAAAAAGCAGCGCGATTTATAAAAAGCTTAAATCGCTTTTTAAGGATAAGAAAAAGACCTGAGGGGTGTCAATATAATGAATCGAGTTCATAGAATAAAATGCGGAAACGTAAATTGTTATATCATTGAAAACGGCGCTAAAGGAATATTGGTTGATACGGGAAAGAGAGAGTATCTGGACAGAGTAACCGATATGTGCAGACGGTATAATACAAAGCTTATCGTTTTAACGCACGCTCATTTTGACCATTCCGAAAACGCGGCGGCAATATCCGAGTCCTTGGGAATACCGATAGCAATGAATGAAAAAGACACCGATCTGATAAAGTCAAATTTCGCTCAGCAGCTTTATGCGGAAAGTTTTTTCGGGAAAATAGTGCTGTCAGCGTCGCTGAAGGAGTTTTCCGTCCGTCCGCTGCCTGAATTTAAGCCCGATATTCTGCTTAAGGGGGGAGACAGTCTTTCAGATTACGGTTTTGACGCTCGAATTGTTTCTTTGTCGGGGCATACGGAGGGCTCTATAGGAATTGATGTAGAAAACAGAGATTTGATTGTAGGGGACGCGCTGATGAATATGTTTTATCCCACGGTATCAATGCTGTATAATAATAAGGATAAAATGCTGATCAGCGCTGAAGCAATCAGTAAAACCGGAAAGAGGAAAATATATTTCGGGCATGGAAAGCCGCTTATGAACAGACAGTGGATAAAAAAATAACTGAAATTTCTACAGTTAAAAGGAGGAGTAACGGTGTCCGAACTTACATCTATGAAAAATATCGGTAAAGAAATGGCGAGAAAGCTTATATCCGTTGGGATTGACACTTCGGAAAAGCTTATTGAAACGGGTTCAAAGGAAGCGTTTTTCAGACTAAAGGAAATATATCCGCAGGTTTGTTTAGTGCATTTGTATACATTGGAGGGCGCGGTTTCCGATGTTGATTACAACAAGCTTTCAGAGGAAAAGAAAAAAGATCTGAAAGAATTCAGCGATAAATTAAAAGGTAAATAACAATATTAAATATACCGTCTGAAAGGAACTGAAAATGAAATATACTAAAATAGAAAAAAATAATTCAGTCTGTGTATTGGCAGAAAGCGAAGAAAAAATTATAACAGACGTTCAGTCCGCGCTTGATCTGATTGTGAGCGCTAATTACGAGGCGGGCACAAAAAATATTGTGATAGATAAAAATCTTATTAACGAGGATTTTTTTATACTCAGCACCGGTTTTGCCGGCGAGGTACTGCAAAAGTTCGTTAATTACGGCGGCCGTATAGCCGTATACGGAGATTATTCCGGTTACACAAGCAAGCCGCTTAAGGATTTTATTTATGAAAGCAACAAGGGAAAGAATGTTTTCTTTGCTTCAACAAAAGAAGAAGCGATCGAAATGCTCACAAGGTAAAACGGTGGTTTTAACTAACGATAATTTGAAAATAAATTCGTTTATGCCGAATGAGAAGAAAGGGAAACAATTTTTTAAAAAGGTGACAATATGTTAAAACCAAAAAAATATCTTAAAATTACAGCTATGCTTTGTGCGGCGGCCGTACTTTGTTCTTGTGTCAACAGCGGGTCTTCGGGGAGTTCAGAGACTTCGGAATCAATCAGCGCGTCTGTTACAGCGACAGAATCGGGAAGCGCGGCAACGGAAATATCGGTCGATGATTCTTTAAATTCCGAGAAAAATGAAATTGAGGATTTACCCCTAATGGACGGTTCTACCTCGGCTATACCTTTGGAGATAGGCTTAAAAAGCGGTTTTCTTGATATTCCTTATGAGCAGGCTAAGGAGCTTGTTTCCCATACGACTACACATGATTCTTTTAAGCGGCTTCTTAAAGGCG
>CANDLP010000311.1 GCA_947385505.1 uncultured Clostridia bacterium | reverse complement strand
GTGCGATATAGGGGATTTTACATCTTATAAAAGATGTCAAAGAGATATGCTCAGGGGTCTTGTGAGCTGTGAATTTAAAAGAGAGGTGCCGATTATAAGCGGCGCAAAGATAATAGCTCCGTGCTATATAGGAAACAACGTGAAAGTCGGTGCGGGTACCGTAATAAATGCGGGCTGCGTGGTAGAGGACAACGTAAATATAGGCAAAAACTGCAAGCTTTACGAATGCGTTATATCCAACGGCGCGTTTTTATCCGACCGTACAAAGTGCAACGGGGGAATAATCTGCGAAAACGCGGTAATGGAACAAGGGTCCGCGGCATATGAAGACGCGGTGCTTGGAAGCGGCAGCATATTGGGACAGGACAGCAGTCTTGAACCCAAAGTTAAGGTGTGGGACAACAAGACGATTCCTAAGGGGATAATGCAGAGAGAAGATCTGAAATACGGTACGGCTCCTTCCTCCGCCTTAGACGAAAAGGGTGTGTCGGGAGAAACCAACTCCGATATAACCCCCGCTTTTATGACAAAATTAGGCAGCAGCGGCGCAGCGGTATTCGGCGACAAGGTGATTGTCTCCTGCGGCACGGGAAACGCGGCTTCGGTATTGAAAGCGTGCTTTTGCGCGGGCTTTTCGGGAGCGGGGGGAAAGGTTATAGACTGCGGAATAACATCGCTTCCCGCATTGATTCACCTTAGCAGGATAATGAACGCAAGCGGTTTGGTAAATATAGAAGCCGCTTCAAAAAGCAAAATCACAATACTGAACAAAGCGGGGCTGCCGCTTACACGGGTACAGGAAAGAAAGCTTGAGGCGGCGCTGAACAGAGGCGATTACCGAAACGCCAAATGGGACGGCTTCGGAGAAATTAAAACATTTAAAAACTCTTCCCTTCTATACTCGGGAGCATTGGAAGCGGCAAGCGATTTCAGCTGCCGCTACAAGGTCGGAATCAACTGCTCAAATCCCATTATAAGCTCAACCGCCGCCGCGCCCCTTCAAAGAATAAGCAACCCCACCGGCGAAGCGCTTACTGTAAATATAAATCGGGACGGAACGAAAGCGGAGCTGTTTGTCAGTGAAAAGGAAAAAGCGGATTACACCAAGTTAGTGACAATAGTCGGATACGATCTTATGCGAAAAGGGTTTGACATAGCGGTTCCTTTAGAATTTCCGTCTACGGTCGAAGAGGCGGCCAAGCTTACGGGAAAGACAGTCAGAAGATTTTACCGGTGCAGCAACGACAACAGTGACAAAGGCGCAAGAGAGCTTGCCGCGTCACAGCCGTTTCTCTTCGACGGTCTTATGCTGGCGCTGAACGCGCTTCAGATTCTTTCGTCATCTTATATGACTTTGGGAAACTATCTGGAAAAACTCCCCAAGCTTGAAACCGAAAACAGGTTTCTGCGTATTCACTGTCCCCCCCAGCGTATTCTCAGCAAACTCGCCGAAGGTTCGGGAGGAGTCAGCGAAGGGGTTTTTCTCGGCGAAGAGGGCAACAGAGTGCTGCTTCGTTCAAACAGACAGGGAGACGGACTTTTTCTTTTCGCCGAAAGCTATTCTCAGGAAACAGCAAGGGCGCTATGCGACGATGTGGAATTGAAGGTCAGAATGATGCTGGAAAAATAATTTTTGCCCCAAAGCGGAATCAATTTATTACGCTTCGGGGCAAAAACGGTTATATTGCTCCCAAATTAAATTTTGAATATTCAAGGACTGTCTGAAAAGCCGCAATCAGCACAATTTCTGCTAACGAAGACGCTTTCCGCGTCAAAAGCGCTCGGAAAACTTCGGTAATCCTCCGCTTTTTTCCTTGAAACCGCCGCGCATTTAGCGAAATCATACAAAATTGCTTTGTTTTCAGATACGCCCTAATTGGCAATAAAAAAACAATTTTTCCCGACTATAAAGCCCTTTTCTTTTTTTCGCCTTAGTTTTTCTTGACAATCCGGCCTTTTTGTTATATACTATGATAGTATAGTAATGCCAAAAATGGAAAACTTTGCGGTAAACGGGTAAATCTTTTTATAATATTTACGCAGCGCTAAAAAAGTAAATTAAAGCGCAGAGAAGCGCCGAGCTTAATATAAATACAAAAAAATTGCATAGGGCTTTTTTTCGTTATTCCATTCATACGACCAAAAAGAAACCGCCTTTATAATGTTATAATAACATATTAACACCATTAAGTCTTTGTGGACATGACTTAAGCGTATCCCTATGCCGAAAGGAAAACTTATGGCAAAAAACAACAACTTTATCAATTTTAAAGGAAAAAATGACAATCAGCAAAAATTTTATCAAAAAATGAGCGGAAAAAAACAAAATACACCCGCAAACGAACAAAACAAAAATAAACAAACCGCATTCGGACAAACAAAAAACGTTCCCGGAAAGCATACGGCGAAGTTCCCCGCCGGCATCCCGCAAAAACAGCACTTCTCCCCTGCGGCGAATACAAATCAAAATAATAAGAAAGCGGCTTTCCAAAGGCAGGACACAGGAAACCGCCGTAATATCCAGAACAGGCAGCCTGTCAAAGAAATCAAAGCCACGCCCCTTAAAATATTTTCTCTCGGCGGTCTTAACGAAATAGGAAAAAATATTTACGTTTATGAGTGCGCCAACGATATTTTTATAATAGACTGCGGCCTGGCGTTTCCCGACGACGAAATGCCCGGCGTTGACTCGGTTATTCCCGACTTCACTTATCTTGTGAATAATAAGGAGAAGGTGAGAGGCGTAATCCTGACCCACGGTCATGAGGATCATATAGGAAGTCTTGCCTATCTGCTTAAAAAAGTCAATGTTCCCGTTTACGGTACAAGACTCACTTTGGGGCTTGTGGAGGGAAAGCTCAGAGAGCACGGAATCCTTGCTTCCTCAACCCTTATTACGGTAAAGCCCGGCGATACCGTAAAATTGGGCTGTATGGCGGCGGAATTCATAAGAGTAAATCACTCGATACCCGACGCCTGCGCCATAGCCGTACACGCTCCTGCAGGAATAGTGGTTCATACAGGCGACTTTAAAATAGACTATACGCCTATCGAAGGCGGTATAATCGATATGGCGCGGTTTGGCGAGCTTGGAAAACGCGGCGTTCTGGCGCTGCTTTCCGAGAGCACCAATGCCGAACGCCCCGGCTACACTATGTCGGAAAGCACCGTAGGCAACAGCTTCAAAAATATATTTAATCAAGCGGAAGGCCGAAGGATAATAGTCGCCTCCTTTTCAAGCAATATACACCGTATACAGCAGATCATAGACAACGCGGTATTGCAGGACAGAAAGGTAGCGGTAAGCGGCAGAAGCATGCTGAACGTTATGCAGACGGCGATTGATTTAAATTATATAAGAATACCAAACGGTATATTGATTGATATTGAACAGATAAAGAATTACCCGCCTGAAAAGCTGGTCATAGTAACAACGGGAAGTCAGGGCGAGCCTTTATCCGCTTTGGCAAGAATGGCCGGCAACGATCACAGACAGGTGACTATCACACCAAACGACCTTATAATAATTTCCGCCACACCTATTCCCGGAAACGAAAAGCTGGTGGGCAACGTGGTAAACGACCTGATGAAACTTGGCGCCGACGTGGTGTATGAGAAGATGTATGACGTACACGTTTCGGGTCACGCCTGTCAGGA
>CANDLP010000310.1 GCA_947385505.1 uncultured Clostridia bacterium | reverse complement strand
CTGTATAAGTCCGTCTACGGCCTTTTCGCTGTCATTCACCGCTTTAAGACCGGAAACCGCGTCGCTGTAAGACTTTGCGGCGTGAAGAATGTTCTCGTTGTTTTTCTTTGAGCCGGATTTTCCGAATCTTTCGTTAAACTTCAATATCGGTTCCTTAAAGAACAAAAGAACAAGCGGAAGAATAATAAGGCATAAAACGTAAGGAACGGTAAGAACGTTTATCCCAAGTCCCATCTGAAGCGCGATGCCCGCCATAACGGAAGCGTAAAACACAATTCCCACTATTCCGTTTGGACTTATTATCGCGTCAGCCAATCTATTCGGCTTTCGTATATTGGTGATTACATTCATCACCATAGACAAAAGCACCAATATTACGCCTATTCCGACCGCACCCAAAATAAGCAGCGTTGATATTCCGAATATATCCTCCGGCGCGGAGCTGAATCCCAAAGCCTTATATACGGACGGTATCTTGAAAAACGGCTGTATTATCTCTTCGTTACCGAATACCGAGCCGTAAAGAAATCCGAAAATTGCACTGGTAATGCCTATCCTCTGCATTATAGGGGCTAATTTTACTTTCCGCCACTTGTCCAATATAATACCCAAAACGGTAATCAGGATTCCCTGCCCCAAATCTCCGAACATTATACCGAACATAAGCATATATGTTACAGCCACATAAGGAGTAGGATCAAAACAGTTATAATTGGGCAGTCCGTACATATTTATAAACATTTCAAAAGGACGGAACA
Organism: uncultured Clostridia bacterium; assembly: GCA_947385505.1. Taxonomy (GTDB): domain Bacteria; phylum Bacillota; class Clostridia; order Oscillospirales; family Ruminococcaceae; genus Ruminiclostridium_E. The sequence continues at coordinate 2,918 of CANDLP010000310.1, read as the reverse complement.
GCCAGCAATTGCGCAAAAGCACCGGCGGATTGGCGTTAGGTTCGCTGTCCAGCGGTCTTTCCTCCGCGCGGACGTCTGGTATGGATTCTATCGAGTTTATAAACGTCTTTAACATTCGCTTGGGAACGTAGCCCGACATATAAAATTTATTGTTGACGGCTGAAACGTTCTGCCTGAGATCATAGCTTTGATCTATGGCTATAAGCTTGCTCACCGTCTTGAGAAATTCTTCTTCCACCTCGGACTTCAATGAGCCGATCTCCGCCTTTATCGCTTCCAGATTTTCGTTTTCCAAGGTTACAAGCTTTATCATCTCGGTTTTAGCCTCGTCGGCATTTCCGTGGAAATAATCCGGCAAGCGCACTCTTTCAAAAAACAGCGAGTTAAATATATTGTCGATTTCCGCCGCGTCGGAAGCGGGAGTAAGATACAGCATCTGCGCGTATCCGTCCTCCTCCGAAGAAATGAAGTATACAAAGTTCATGTCGCTGTAATACTCAAGCTTGGGAATACTGTCCAAAGGAAGCTGACCGAACCTTAACTTCACGTATTTGCAGGCGAATATCTCGGAAAAGTCTACATCGAAGCCGGAAAGCTTTTCCACACGCATAAGGGAAATGCTGTGCTCCTTAAGAGCTTCCTGTATTTTCTGCCTTCTTTCGGTGAGACCGCTTAACCTGTCCTCGATACCTTTAAGATAATTATCGAAATCCACGGTTACGTTCATGCTCACATCGTCATAATCAACTTTTTTGATCTCGATGCCCAAGCCGTCCGCCAACGCCTTGGAGCGGTTAACAAGGGAAGTAAAAGGACTCTTTGACTTTAAGGAGCGTATACCTCCGTCTTTTCCGCCCGAATCCCTGTTTACGCCCTTTGAAGCGATTATGTGAAAGCAGTTGCTTTCACAGCACTTCATAAGCGTTTTGTTAACTCTTTTAAGAGCTCCCTCGATATGAACAAGGGACATTTTTTCAATTGCCATGATCAACCGTCCAATTCTTGTTATTTTTTTATTATGAAACTGTCAAAATATCAAAACACCAAAAGCTGCTCCGTTTCAGCAGGGGAGCGGTTATATCTCGCGCTTTCCACTATCTTTCGGATATTTGTGCACTCTACGTCGCATAAACCTATCAGGGCATACAGAGCCATCGTACCGTTTTCGGTGAAAATAAGCTGTTTTTTACAATAATTGTAATTATACCTTCGGACAGATATTTCAATATTTTCGGGATCGCACTCTATGCTGTTCTTGAAATACAGCTTTTTTAACAGCGCCAGCAGCTGTTTGTCCGCGTCGGGCTGAGCCAGTATATCATCGATCAGCGCCGGCTTTACCCTATAATAATTATCGCGGAGAGACTTTTTTATTGTCTGCGCGTCCTCGTCGAAAAGACTTCGTTTTCGATAGCACATTGTTATATTGAACAAGTCTGACTGTCTTAAAAAAATTTCCTTCAGCGCACGCGCCTCTTCTCCGCTGTAATCCCGTTCTATCGCCTTAAAGGCCCATTTTATAAACCAAGCGTAAAGCGCGGAAGCGCATTCCTCAAGATCGCCGCCGACTGTAAGAACAGGTTTCAAAACCTTATAATAAGGCGTATCAGCAAGAACATTTAAAAGCTCAGCATAATCCTTTGCCTTACTGAGCTTCATCATATCGAAGGAAAGCTTTCCCATAAGATAAGCAGGCATTTCAAGAAGATACCCGTCGTCGGAGCCCGCTTTTATATACATCAGCGCAGAAATAATCTGTTTAACCTCGGTTTCCTTTATAAAATAATAACAAAAGCTGTTTTTATCCGCCGCCATAAAGCCGCATAACTTAAAGAAAAGCTCATAAACGCTCTTGGAAAGCATTTGTTCCACTTGACCGCGGTGTATCTGAGTCTCGTTTACGTTTTTAAAAGTCTCCCGATAACGTTCGGTATCCTTAAGATAAGCCACAACTCCGCTTATGCTTCCTCTGTGAATCAAATTGTTATAATCCTCAGAGGTGAGCCGCTTTCCGTAAATTGCTCTGGCTTTTGCTATAATTGCGCCTGCCGCGCCGCCCGTTCCGGCCATCTCAATTCCTCCGTTTTGCGCCCGTTACCGCTTCAAAAACTTCGTTCATTAGCTTTTCGCGGTTTTGGGACAAGACATTTTCAAAAGCCTGAATTTTTTTGTTTTTTTCCGTCTCTATTTCCGCTATTTTTTTATCGGCTTCGGAACGGTAGGATCTTTCCGTTTCCTCAAGGCGCGCCTTCGCCTGTTCGTGATAGTCGGCACGCATTTTATTCTTTTTATGCTCAGCCTCGTTCTCTATTCTTACGGCTTCCTGCCTTGCTTCGGCAACCCTCTCCCGCGCTTTTTTATCCAGGTCCACAATATATCGAATAGAGGTACCGTTAACCAACTTCTGCATAGCGACAGCAACCTTTCCGCAGTAAATATTTTTCTCTTTCTTTCGGTTATATATTTTAAACCTATTGCCTTATTTTTTCAATCCCTTTCGGCAAAAATTCATATATTATCACAAAATTTCAAATTTGAAAAGTAATTTTTTGTTAATTTTTCGGCTTGCATTTTTAGAATAAATTCTTATTTGTTTTCAGATATGCTTTATAGTATAGACAATTGAGCATATGGAATGAATTGCAAATAGTGTTTTGGGAGTAAAGGGCTGTAAAAAAGTCCTTTTTAATTTATTATGCCGACTCCCTTTAGCAAGGACGCGAAGTTCGCCGCCCAAAGCGTTGACAGGGATGTCAATGCCCGAAGCGACGGCTTTCCGCAGGACGCGGAGTTCGCCGCCCAAAGCGCTGACAGGGATGTCAGCGCCCGAAGCGGCGGCTTCGCCTGCTTCTTTGTCGGCATAAATCGCTCACTTCGCGGGACTTTGTCCCGCACCCTACTTCCTTTTTGGATCCCAA
>CANDLP010000309.1 GCA_947385505.1 uncultured Clostridia bacterium | reverse complement strand
GATCTATCTATTGTGCAATTTATATAAAACCGCTAAGCGGTTGGGTGCGGGCTTTAAGATAACCCGCAGGAAACTTTTTATTTGTCAAATATTTTTACTTGTCCGGGCAGATCGCCGGAATCGGTAAGAAGCGTTTCAAAATCTTCATCAATTTCTAACTGTTCCTCCGCTTCATATTTGGCGTTGGCGATTCGTGCGGCTTCCAAGTCGATTAAATCCTCAAGTGTAAAGTTCATTTTATTTTCCTTTCTGCCCTTGTTATTTGGTGGCGGAGCTCGGGCGGGGCTCCTTAAATAAATTCATATCAAATACGGGAGAGTATTCAATATAATGATCTCTTTCATCGTTATACTTTGGATATTTTTCTCTTATCCTTTCTGCAAAACCAAAAGCTTCCGATGGTGTGTTAAAAAAGCCGTCTATAAATAACGGAAATGAGCAATCGTAGCAAAGAGCTTGTACACAGTAAAGATATTTTTCTTCGTAAATATCTACAAAAGCATTAGAACAAACAACAAACAACGCATAGCATAGTTGCATTTTACCGAAATCGTCTTGCATTTTAAAATTTACATCTATATACATTCTTTTTTACTTTCTGCCCTTGTTATTCGGTAGCGGAGCTCAGGCGGGAGATCCTCAGTTTTTATATCAATTGCTATTGCTTTTTGCAAGGATTTTTCCAAAACCGATAGAATTTTGTCTACATAAGGCAGCATAGAACAATAACAGGGTTTTAATGTAGAGGAAGATTCTTTTTTCTCGATTGATAGCTTGGCAATTTTAATCACTCGAATTAAAAAATTTAAAGATGTTACATTAAGAGTGACTTCGATAACAGGTTCTTTCATTTTTTTTCCTTTCTGCCCTTGTTATTTGGTAGCGGAGCTCGGGCGGAGCTTATAAAGTAGTAAATATCTGAACTACTTAAAATAATTATAGCTTATATTTTAACTAAAGTCAATAAAAATAGTTAAGATGTGGTATAATTTGTATATATAAACAAAAAAGAAAGGTGAAAAATGTGCAAAATAAATATTTTCCAAGATTAAAGGATTTGAGAGAAGATACTGATAAAAATCAAGAAGAAATCGCAAATGTAATAGGAACAAGCCAATCATACTATGCGCAATACGAAAATGGAAAACGATCAATACCTTTTGAAAGAGTGGTTGACATAGCAAGATATTATAACGTTTCATTAGATTATATAGCAGGAATAACAAATGATAAAAAGGGCATAGGTTATACGACAGAAACTAAAAGCAAAAAGTATGAAAAAGGACTTAACCAAATAATACAGGTTGCAGAAAACTTAAAAAAAATAAAGGAGTAATGAAAATGAGCAAAACAAAATTGGTAAAAACACACAAAGGAAAAACATTTATAAGTGGCAGAACTATGGAGAGTATTTCAAATTATAATTATGAGGAAATAATAGAAAAAGGAGAAAATGAAATAATTATTACCGCTTCTCTTAAAATAAACACTAAAGCCAAAAAAGGTAAAAGAATGTTATCAGAAATGATAGAGAAACAAAATTCACCAATTAAAAAAGTTTTACAAGAAATGGACAAAACATTACATCAAAACTTAAAAGAAGACAGATATCTTAATATGTATGAATTGCCAGAAGATTTAAAAAAAGAATTAAACCTACCAGATTATAATGATTATTACAAAAAATAACAATTCCACTCGTGATTTAAAACCGTCCTGCGAGGATTTTTTCAAAAAGCTGTTGAGAGTGTAAACGATATATATTTTATACTCCGAAAAAATTATTTTGGGTTTTACAGTATTGACAAGTGCTTTTTGTGGTGGTAAAATATAGGTAAGTTATGAAAGGACGGTGCAGCTTATGCTTACTAATGAAGATTTACAGGCAATCGGAAAATTATTGGAACCTATCAACAAAAGACTTGATAAAATGGAAAACGATATAACGGATTTAAAATCCAATGTTGCTGTTATGAAAGAAGATATAACAGTGTTAAAATCTGATGTTTCCAATATGAAAGATGACATAGCAGAAATTAAAGAGGACTGCGAAGTTACAAGAGAAGTCACAAACAAACTCGGCGAATGGGTTGACTTTTATTTCCACGATGATAAACCCTATCCTTTGGACGAGGAGGAAATGGAAAAGTACAGAGAAAATTTGAGACTTGCCAAATAGAGTCGGAGCGGTTCGCCGCTCTTATTTTTTTCTTAAGATGACATAATAAAAAGATACGTGTCCGGCTGGGTAAAGTAATATAACAAGATACACTCTCAGCAAGGTTTTCTCTGCACAAAAAACGCGTTTTCAAAAATACAAGTTTTGCTTTTCGCAATGCGCCTTTAAGGGTGTTCTCTTTGGAGTGAGGATATCCGTGTTACTAAGCGGATATCTAACGTGTGCGAGCTTCAGAACCGGTTCCGATGTTCCGATCGGCACGTTTCTGTTTGAATATAAGAAGTAAAAAAAGGAACGTAGTCAATTCGTTCCTTTTTCGTTATATAAAAGAGTATGACAATAAGGACAGCGTGCTGTCCTGCTTCAAAATATGCGTTCCAACAGGGGAAGATCATGAACTGCATACCATGTAACGGGTTAGTGACCGTCTTAGGCTGCTTCTCTCTGGGTTACGATTTTGACGTTTACCTCCTAATAAACTTTATGATATTCACAGCGGATTGCCCGTTTCAAAGCTTTTTCCCGGCTTATTATGAAGCTATGAGGATTAAAGGTATATATTTAAACGTGCTGGGCACAGTAACTTGATTATTTTAATAAAAGAGCTGTAATTCCCTGCTCCGTTGACAAAGTATTTGACAGCAGGAAAGACGGTTGCTATAATATAAGCGTTATCTCTATTGCGCATTAAAATTATCCGCATTAACTTTTTAAGTTATTGAGTAACAGGATAATTTTTTTCGGACTTAATTGTTAATGCTTTCAATTTTCATTTTACGCAATTGTGTATTTTCCTTATTCAATACCGGCTATAGAGCCGATACCTACCTGATTGTCCATACGTTAGGCTCCTTTCTTTTCGGCAAGGAGTTCATCAGGCAATTCAACGGGATATATCCTATCAAGTTTTCCATTCTGATTATATGAAAATCCATAAGCACAGCCAACCATTGCCTCCAGATCATCAGTTGTAACCAAACTGCCGAAAATGCGTTTAATTCTGTCAAGGTCGTTTTTTATCTTTTCGCTGAGAATGGAACAACCAAAGCCGTGATTGCTTACCTCTTCATAGTCAAAAGACATTTTTCAAGTTCCCCTGACACGATTCTGTCATTTTCAAACACAATCTTGTACAGCTTCATCAGCTCCTCCTGTACCTCTTTCTTTTGAATCAGCATAAATGACTCCTCAGTAGGCATATACCCTGTATTCGGTCCCACACCAAGGCATTCCCAGATTTTCCAGCCTATACCGTGTGTTTCACGGCCGTTGGATTCAATATATCGAGTAAGAAACAAATCAGACAACCTACCTTGAAGCTCTTCATCATCGCAAAGATCAGACAGAAGATTGTCGCAGGAGATAAATGCCTCTGCGGCGTGCCACCTTGTTTCAATTGGGACGCCGTTAATACCCATCATCTTATAAGATAGCTCAGCGGCATTTTCCGGTGTCACATGCAGCAGGTTGTTCATGATTTCCGCTTCCAATGCATCATGGGAAGGATCAGCA
>CANDLP010000308.1 GCA_947385505.1 uncultured Clostridia bacterium | reverse complement strand
TTTTTCTTTCTTCATTACTTAACATTTTCTTCCCCTCCTACTTTTATTATACCACATTTGTCAAATGGTTATACTTTTGTTGGATTGCTATAGTATTATTTTTCGCTTGGATCGCCTCTTCTTGCCTTCTGCGCAAAATATGTTCCCCAAAGCATCCACTTGGACGGCAGCGCCTTTGCAGCTAACGCCAGCGCTTTTATCTCTGCTTTGGGAATAATCACATTTTTCCCTCTGAACATTTCATTTAGAGCATAATCCGCTACTTCGGAAGCGCTTACTCCGCCGATGGTAAATTCTGATCCTGCTACTCGGTTAAACTCCGTATCTACCGGTCCGGGGCAAAGCGCTCCGATGTATACGTTGATTTTATTTTCTTTAAGCTCCTGACTTACGGCACGGGTAAGCTGAAGCACATAATTTTTACTTGCGTAATATGTCGCCATAAGCGGACCCGCCATAAAGCCCGCAATAGAGGCAACATTCAGTATATACCCGTAGTTCCTTTTTGAAAAATCGCGCAGGAACAGCTTGGTTAAAATATGCACTGCTTTTATGTTTACATTGATCATTTCCAGTTCGCGGTCAAGATCGGTTTCCTCAAATCTTCCGAAAAGACCGAATCCGGCGTTGTTGATCAGTAAATCTATCCTCATGTCCTTTACTTTTTCATAAAGATGTTTGCACCGGGAAGTAACGGACAGATCGGCGCATATTATTTTTATTTTTACGTCAAATAACGACGTAAGATTTTCTTTTATTTCCTTAAGACGTTCCGCCCTTCTTGCGACCAGAATAAGATTGAATCCCCTTGAAGCAAGATTTTTCGCAAGCTCTTCGCCTATTCCGGAACTTGCGCCTGTTATCATAGCTATCATCTTTTTCTCCTTTTGTAAATAAGTGGTTTTTGTAATTTTTATTATAATACTTTTACCGTAAAAAAGCAACGGAATATTGTGAGTTTTTATCAGTAATAAAATTTCTTTTTGATACATAAATATAGACAAGCAATAAAACCAAGGAAGTGATTAAATGATAACGGCTAAAGTCGGCGGCGACAAGGGAGTTTTATCTTATCTCGGCGGTATCGGGGAAACGGTGAGCCGATCTGGCTATCGTTTGTCGGATATTTATGAAATACGGATAAGAGCGGGGCGGGGTGTGGTTTTGGAAACCCCAAGAGGACGGGTTGCGCTTGATATTGCGGTGAGCACGGAAGATGCGGAAGAATGTATCAAAAATTTTTGTGACCATTCACTTCACAGCTTTGAAAAAGAGCTGAGAGAGGGCTTTATTACACTTAAGGGAGGTCATAGAGCAGGCTTTTGCGGAACTGCGGTGATAAAAAACGGAGTACTTGACGGAGTAAAAAACATAAGCTGCATAAATATAAGAATAGCGAGAGAGGTGATCGGGGCGGGTGAATCTTTAAGGGATACGGTGTTTGACAAAGGATTCAGGGGGCTTTTGATATGCGGGAGACCTATGAGCGGAAAAACCACCGTTTTGAGGGATCTTTGCCGAATAATCGGGGACAGACACAAGTTAGCTTTGATAGACGGAAGAGGTGAAATAGCGGCAATCTGCGGAGGGATACCGCAAAACGATGTGGGGGCTTTCACTGACATACTGAACGGTTATGACAAGGAAGACGGAATAGAGATAGCGACCCGCACTCTTTCCCCTGAATACATAGCCTGTGATGAAATAACAGGATTCAAAGACTTTGAAAGACTTTGCCTGAACAGCGGTGTAAAAATGATTTTTACGCTTCACAGCGGAAGTATTGAACAGGCGAAAAACACCGAAGCGGTAAGATCCGGTGCGATAAGTCATATAGTTTTTTTGGGCGGAAGAATGGGTCAGGTTACGGAAAGAACGGTGGTATAATGAATTTGTTATTTTCGGCGGCGGCGATACTGTTCTGTACCGCGTCGGGCTTTTACTTTTCCAAAAAGCTGAAGGAGCGGGAGGAGCGGTTATCTTCGATATTGCTGCTTGTTAATGAAATTTCGGTACAGATCAGGTATACAAACGCTAAAATAGGCGACATGCTGAAAAATGCTTCACAAAATACCGCTTACTGTAAGCTTTCTTTTGTAACCGATTGCGCCGGTTTAAATGAAAATGAGGATTTTCATAAGACTTGGTCGGAAGGGGTGAAAAAACAGCCTTTTCTGAATCGGCGGGATAAAGAACTGCTTTTGTCTTTGGGGGAGCACTTGGGAGAAACAGATTCAGAGGGACAGCTTTCTTTTTTGGAAATGACAGGATCAATGCTTTCCGAACAGCGGGAGGAGGCAAGGGAAAACTACGGAAAAAAAAGCGGAATGTACCGCTCAGTCGGGCTTCTTTGCGGACTTGCGGCGGGTATAATGGTGCTTTAGCCAACACCTTGCAAAGACCGTCTTATACTATACCTTTATTTCTTGAAAGGGGAATGTTTTATGGATGTGGATTTAATATTTCAGATAGCCGCTATCGGTATAGTTGTAGCTGTTCTCAATATGCTGCTTCAGCGGTCGGGGCGCGAGGAACAGGCTATGATGACCACAATAGCCGGACTTATAGTTGTCCTTATGATGATCATAACACAGATCAGCCTTTTGTTTGATACTATAAAGGAAGTTTTTAACCTGTGGTGAGAGCATGCATTCATAGAATTTGCACGCGTCTTTTCGGCAAATTTTGCCGCTGTCAGCTTGCGCAAGCTGGAAACCCTTGAAATACATCAAGTATTCCTGCGGGCTTCCGCCTTGACAGCAACAAAATTTGCTTGAAAATCCACGCACAAATTCTATGAATACAAGCTCTAATACAGGAGAAGGGATTTGTTCCGATGAATATCATCGCCATAGCTTCTTCGGCGCTTATTGCGGCGGTTCTTTCGGTGGTGCTGAAGCAGTATAAGCCCGAATATTCGATGTTTATTTCCATAGCGGCGGGAATACTTATTTTTTTAACCGTAATAACGGCGATCGACCCTATACTGGATTTTATCGGTGAACTGACCGAAAAGGCGGGACTTGACGGAATATACGGAGAGGTGCTTATAAAATCATTGGCTATATGCTATATTACGCAGTTAGCCTGTGACTGCTGTAAAGACGCGGGAGAAAGCGCGATAGCGGGAAAGCTTCAGATAGCGGGTAAAATTGCGATACTGCTTATTGCGCTTCCTATGTTTAAAAGTCTTACCGAAATAGTTACCGAGCTGATTATATAGGAAAATGAGTTTGTGCTTGCAGCACGGTACAAAAAGACGTATAATACGTTGTGTGTAGGCTTAAAGAAAGAACGGAATTTAAAATGAAAGTTAAAGGATTTTTAACCGCTTTATTTGCTGTTATATGTGCTTTTGTCTTGATGCAAAAAAATATATCAGCCGAAAGCGCGTATTTTTTCGGCAGGGAGGAAATTGTCGGCGCAGTGCCAGACAGTGCCGAAAAAAAGCTCGATGAACTTAACATATCCCCCGATGAAAGCATATCGGATATGAGTGCCGAAAATATTTTTTCAGCCATAATGAATATTATAGCGGAGAACATACCGAAGCCGCTTACTTTGCTTGCTTCAACCGCCGCCGTAATAATCCTGTGTGCTGTTATCTCCGCTATGAAGGAGGGGGACGAGCTTTCGGGAACATTTAACACGGTTGGAGTACTTGCCTGTTCCGGATTGATATGTACAAGCTTTGCTTCC
>CANDLP010000307.1 GCA_947385505.1 uncultured Clostridia bacterium | reverse complement strand
ATATATTTCTTCCTCGGTTTCTCCGGTAAATACGTTGAGAATATCGCCTATGTGATCACCTTCACAGATGCCTATCCAGTGTTCTACGGCAGGGATAAAAATGCCGCTTTTGCCGCAGTGTATCATAGCCACCTCTCCGTCGGCGGAAACTATCGGATTTGATACTTCGCCAACCTCTCCCGTCCAGATTCCCATATCGGACATTACGGCGAATATGCCGTCTAAAAGCTGTTCCCCATAAACCTTTGTTATCTTCATACCGGCGCCCATTTCCACCACAAGACATGGGGTGCCCGTACTGTTTAAGGCGTAGGACAGCGAGGAAGGCTTAACCGCCGCGCTGTTTCCGACCCAGACAAAGTCACAGTTTAACCGTTTTGCCAAAGGGAGGAGCTTCGGCTTGTTCTCCGCCGAAATTCTCACCTGAGGTATTTCTCTCAGGAAAATATCGCTGGAATGTATATCTATGCAAAGATCAGCGCCTCTTATATCCTCAATCACCTTCTCGGCCATATATTCCCAAGGGGAATCGTTTTCTCCTCCGGGAAAAATTCGGTTCATATCCAGATCGAACATCGGGATGCGCCGTGTAACCGCATCGGCGCCCAAAGGATTCAGCATGGGATAAACGTCCACTATACCGTTAAGCTCTGAAATCTGCCGATTTATTTTCCTTATCAGCTCGTAGCAGACGTACTGCCCCTCCAGCTCGTCGCCGTGTACGCCCGTCACTATCGCTATTCGCTTTTTTCCTTCCGCTCCTTCTCTGGGCAAAAGGCGGTTTTTCTTTATCTCCGCTTTTTCGCCTACCGCAAGACAGAATGAAGCTACCGTTTCCAGCATATTGTTTCCTCCGCTTTTAGCGAATATATAAGATATCTCCACAAGATTGAATAAAATATTTTCTGCGTTTCGGTACGCATTGTATGCTCCCAAAAAAATTATTTATTCGATTGTTTTATAAAGTTCCAGGAATCGCGGCACATCTGTTCTATGCCTCGCTCCGCCTTCCAGTTAAGCTCCTTGTTTGCTTTGGAGGGATCGGAGTAACATTCGGCGGCGTCTCCCGCGCGTCTGTCCGCAATAACATAAGGCACCTTCACATCGTTCACTTTTTCAAAAGCGTTGATTATTTCAAGCACCGAGTAGCCGTTGCCGGTACCCAAATTGTAGGGTATTGCCCCCTTGTTTTTCCTTACTGCGTCTATTGCCGCAAGATGTCCTTTTGCAAGATCCACAACGTGGATATAGTCTCTAATACATGTGCCGTCCGCCGTAGGATAATCGTTGCCGTATACCGAGAGTATAGGATTTTTGCCCGAAGCCACCCGTAAAATAATCGGCATAAGATTATTGGGTATGCCGTTGGGGTCTTCTCCGAGCTTTCCGCTTTCGTGAGCGCCTATGGGATTAAAATATCTGAGAAGTGCTACGCTCCAGCGGCCGTCGGTTTGGCAGAGCTCTCTGCACATATTTTCAATCATAAGCTTTGTACTGCCGTACGGGTTAATGGACGACAAAGGAAATTCTTCGGTTACGGGCACCTTTTCTGGTATTCCGTAAACGGTCGCCGAAGAGCTGAACACCAGCCTTCTGCAGCCGAATTCCTCCATTACTTCAAGAAGAGAAAGAGTGGAGTCTATATTGTTCCTGTAATACATTATCGGCTTCTGGCAGCTTTCGCCTACCGCCTTATAGCCGGCAAAATGTATCACTTCCTCGATAAAGCATTCGCGGAAAATTTTTCTTAAAAGCTCCTTATCGGCAACATCGCCTTCGTAAAAGCCGAAGCCTTTGCCTGTAATATCCTGAATGGTATTGATGACACCGGGTTTGGAGTTATAGAAATTGTCTATGATGATTACGTCTTCGCCAGCCTCCAAAAGCTCGACTACGGTATGAGAACCGATATATCCGGCGCCGCCCGTTACTAAAACTGCCATAACAACCTCCGATATTTTATTTTGAATAAATTATTATATTTACTCAATTTAAGTATACCCTTTATTGGGAGAAAAGTCAATATAAACGGCGTAAATTTTCGTCTTTTTTATAGCGTGTTCACTAAAATCAATATGCAGATTTTCGAGCATAATTTTGTTGCCTGCAAGGCAAATTTTGCAGAAAAGATGCGTATTTAGCTTTATGGGAACACGCTCTGGTATGTTAAAGCGGCACACCCCGCCGAGATGTGCCGCTTCAATATCGTATTAAATTTTTGTGATTTCACTGACGAAGACTTAACTCGTTTGCCTTACGGGTTTTACTTATAGGAAAATTATTCCTGAACCTTCTTTTTTCTTCCTCTTGAAGAGGTTTTTTCCGGAGCCTTAGGTTCGGAAACCGAGGAAACGCTTTTTCCGCTCAGGATTTTTTCTACGCCTTGGTTAATGGCGTGATAATCCTCCTTGATCTTTTCCAGAAGTTCAACGCCGGCTTTTTCGATATGATAATAAACTCTTGTACGGCGTTTGCCGCTAAGCTTCTTATAATCGCTGATGGCGTTTTTCTCGATCAGGCGGTAGAGGGTGGGGTACATAGAACCCTCTGTAATGTCAAACTGCCCCTCGCTTCTTTGATTGATTTCCTGCGCTAACTGGTAGCCGTACATATCCTCCTGTGTAAGCAGGTAGAGGATAAGCATTTCAATGGATCCGCGTTTGAAGTTTTCTCTTATGCCCATGTTTTTCTCCTTTCAGACCGCGCACAAAGTGTAATATACGGTCTAATTCCTCAATATGCAACTACCAGTATATCATAAATAATAAAAAAGTCAAGGATATAATATAATAAAATGTGAAATCGTGACTTTGTATTAAAGAGTTAATTATTTTTGTCAATATTGACGGTTATTTTACAACAATATTGACTAATTTATCGGGAACTCCAATACTTTTAACAACCTGTTTGCCTTCGATCAGCTTCAAAACTTCCCCGTTTTCCAGCGCGGTTTTTATCAGAGTATCCTTGTGCCTTAACCTTTCCGTTTATCTGCACCGCTATTTCAACGGTGTCGTCAACGCACAAAGCCTCCTCGTATTTACACCAGCTTTGATTGTCTATAACATCTCCGCCGCTTGCTTCACTGTACAGCTCCTCGGCAATATGGGGCGCAAACGGGTAAAGGAGGATAAGGAAGCTTTTAAATTCGCCTCTTGTCAATTTGCCCAAAGAGTAAAATTTATTCAGCAGCGACATAAGGGCGGCAATGGCGGTGTTGAATTTAAGCCCTTCAATATCCTCGCCGACTTTTTTTATTGTGCGGTGCATTTCCGATTCAAGCTCGCTTCCGTACTGCTCCCCATCAACGATAAGCTCGCGCAGTCCCCATACACGGTCAAGGAAACGCTTACAGCCTTTTATTCCTTCCTCCTGCCACGGCGCGGCTTTCTCAAAATCGCCGATAAACATTTCGTAAAGTCTCACCGTATCCGCGCCGAATTCCTTTACAACATCATCGGGATTGACCACGTTGCCCTTGGATTTGGACATTTTTGTAAACTGCCCCGGATTATCCAGATCTTTTCCCAATATCATTCCGTGACTGGTTCGCTTCATATAAGGCTCTTTGGTACTTACAATCCCTATATCGTAAAGGAATTTGTGCCAGAAGCGGCTGTAAAGCAGGTGGAGTGTGGTGTGCTCCATACCGCCGTTGTACCAGTCGACGGGCATCCAGTAATCCAAGGCTTCCTTTGAAGCCACGCCC
>CANDLP010000306.1 GCA_947385505.1 uncultured Clostridia bacterium | reverse complement strand
TGGCTATGTTCAAGCTTTACGGCGAACAGCTTCAAAAGCCCGTTAATATGCTGTCGGGCGGAGAAGCGGCTAAAGTGATACTGCTTAAGATAATGCTGGAGGGACCGAATGTGCTGTTGCTGGACGAGCCTACCAACCATTTGGATCTTGAAGCAAGGGAAGGCTTAATTGAAGCTCTTTCCGGCTACAAGGGAACAATGCTCATAATCTCTCACGACCGCGCTCTTATAAACAGCTTGGCTACCAAACTGATGTTTTTGCACAGAGACGGTATGGAAGTATTTTCGGGAGGCTACGACGAATGGAAGGAGAGGCAAACCGCTGCGGGAGAAGGAGAAAATTACGCCAAAACCGATGTCACGGGAAATGTCCAATCCAACGCCGCTGCCAAAACAAGTCAGAAAACGAATACTTATAAAGAGCAAAAGGAAAGGCAAAGCAGGCTTCGCAAGGCAGCGACAAAGGTAAAAAAGTTAGAGGAAGAAATCAGCGGGCTTGAAAAAGAAGCGGAGGAAATCAACAAGCGTCTTTCGGAAAACATCGGAGACTATAAGCAGGCGATGGAGGACAGCGAAAGGCTTTCAGAAATTGAGACGTTACAGCTCGAACTTATGGAACGCTGGGAGGAAGCCGGAAAAGAGCTTGCAGAATTAGAAGCTATCTGAAAAGCGAGCTTTGAAAATCAGCAGTCAAATTCAAAGATTTTGAAGGAATCGATATTAAAATTTGTTTTCTTCAGCTATCGCTGCAAGTTGCTTCGCGGTGATTTCAGAAGACAGACTTTGTCAATCATGTGAAACAAATATAAAACCTTATAAGCGAAAATTTTTATATTGTTCGGTTTGTGAAAAAACACTTCGGTTGGTTTTTCCACAAACCGAATTTTTTACATTATAAAAATTTCATCAAATTTTCACATTTCATTTTTTTGACAAAGACTATTTTAATTAAAAAAACAAATTGCCTGTCAAATCTACATCCGGAAGAATTCAAAGGCGTTTTTGTGCAATATGACGAACACAACATATTTGCCGAACTTTCTCATTTTACTTTGTAATCCATTACACGCCCTTTTACAAGATATTGTGTCAATTTGTGCTTTAAGAATGATATATTTGGAATACAAAGGTTTTTTTAGCGTTAAATAAAGTTATGTCTATGTAAAAATCCGTGAAATTTTGTGGATATTGCAAACAAAATACTGAAAATTAAAAAATTTTTTATGAAAACTTGACATATCGCCTATACTTTGGTATAATTAACGAAGTGATTAGTTTATGATAGTTTGTGAATTATAAGTGTGCGGCTGATGTGAAAAAAATATTAAATGAAAAAAAGCCGCCTTTTTACAGGAAGGATACCGTATTTACATATGTCTGTTATTTTAAAGGCGGATAACGTTTCGAGACAGTTTATCATAGGCGACGGAAGTGTCGTTAACGCGCTGACCGATATAAATCTTGAAGTGGAAAATAACCGCCTTGTTTGTCTCAGAGGGCGCTCAGGTTCGGGAAAAACCACTCTTATAAATATTTTGGGAGCGCTTGACAAGCCAAGCGGCGGAAGCGTTTTCTTTAACGGAAAAAATATTACTGAGCTGAGTTCAGCCGAATGCGACAGACTGAGGCGTCATGAAATGGCTTTTGTGTTTCAGTCTGTGGCTTTGATCTCAACAATGACCGCTTACGAAAATGTGGAATTTGCCCTTCGCCTGGCGGGAGTGCCTATGAAGCAAAGAAGCTCCAGAGCTAAAGAGTGCCTCACCCGCGTTGGACTTGAAAAAAGAATGTATCACCGCCCCGGAGAGCTTTCCGGCGGAGAACAGCAGCGTGTGGCAATTGCGAGGGCGGTATGTCACCGGCCGAAAATAGTTTTCGCCGACGAGCCTACCGCGGCGTTGGATACGCCTACGGGATTGGCGGTGCTTAAGCTTTTCCGCGATCTGGTTAAAGACGACGATCTGACCATTGTTATGACGACTCATGACGAAACGATGATGGAACTTGCGGACGTGGTTTATTCTCTTGAGGACGGAAAAATAGCTTCGTCCGTCAAAAACGATATAACCGATTCCAATAACCAACGTCCCTGAAAAGGAATGTACATATATGCCGAAAAATGTGCTCCTTGCGCCTCCCGAAAACGTAATGGTAAGGTGCGAGAATTTAGTTAAGATATATAAGACCGACGAGGTGGAGGTAATGGCGCTCCAAGGACTTGACCTTACGGTTGAGCGCGGTGAACTTATGGGTATCGTAGGCTCCTCCGGTTCGGGAAAATCAACGCTTTTGAATATGCTGGGGGGACTTGACAAACCCTCGGCGGGAACTCTTTTCGTAGACGGCAAAGACCTGCTGAAATTCGGCGAAAAAGAGCTTATTGAATATATGAGGGATACCGTGGGCTTCGTATGGCAGAATAACGCCCGAAATCTTATACCTTATCTCACTGCCATACAAAATGTGGAGCTGCCAATGCTTCTGAAGGGTATAAAAAACAGGCGGCCTCAGGCGGAGCGTCTTTTGGACGCTGTCGGGCTTTCAGCCCGAAAAAATTCCCTTCTGGGTCAGATGTCGGGCGGCGAGCAGCAGCGTGTAGCAATAGCGATAGCCCTTTCAAACAATCCGCGTCTGCTTTTAGCGGACGAACCGACAGGAGCGGTGGACACCAAGACCGCCGCGATGGTGCTTGACGTATTTAAGCGCATCAACCGTGAATTGGGAGTTACGATCATAATAGTTACTCATGACGTAAATCTTTCCAGATCCATTGACCGCGTAGTATCAATAAGAGACGGCAAAACCGCCACCGAAATGATCAGAAAACAGTCCCTTTCCCATATCGCATCTTTCGGAGAGCTTTCGGAATCTCAAAAGGCAGAGGCGGAGTCAACAAGAGAGGAGCTGGCGGTTCTTGACCGAGTGGGAAGGTTACAGCTTCCCAAGGAATACCTTTCCGCTTTGGGTATAAAGGGCGGCGACAAGGTAAAAGTGGAGCTTGAAGATGACGCCATACTCATCAGATCGGGCATCAAAGGACAAAATGAAAACGGCGGCTGAAAACCGCCTTTTCGGTTCCTTTAATCGTTAAAAAAATGACAATTTAATCGCCGAATATACGTTCGACGGCAGAACATAAATTTCTTTATAAACGACTGAGTCGTATCCATAAACAAAAAATTCATCAAGAAAGGTGGATATTATTTTGGCAAGTTTGAACATTAAGCTGAAAAAAACGCTTGCCGCGATAACGGCGGCAAGTATGCTGTGCGGAATTGCGCCTGTCCACGCCGAGGGCGGAGCGGCGGATACCGCGTCGGCGGACACGGGCGGTTCAACGCTTAACGAATCACTCGTAGCGGGTATAAGCCGAAACGATACCTATGCGGGATATCTTAATTCTCACGCGGACGCGGCCAAACCCAAGAAGGATATCGTAATAAACGCCAAGGATTATGCTTCCTCTGAAGAAGACAGCAACGGCGTAAAGCCCGAAACAGAGGTGCAGGAATTTCAGGGCGAACAGGACGTTCTCGTCTGGAGCAATCACGGCGGCGTTATCAACTACGAATTTGACGTAGCCTAAACCGGTCTTTACAATCTTGAGCTGTTCTATTACACTGTAGCGGGCGGAAATACCGTTATCGAAATGGCGATGCAGCTTGACGGAGAATTCCCGTTTTCCGCTGCCAAAACATTTACGCTTGACCGTTACTGGAAGGATG
>CANDLP010000305.1 GCA_947385505.1 uncultured Clostridia bacterium | reverse complement strand
CCGAAGTATTTGAATTGTGGATTTTATCCACAATTCAAATGGTTATTAGTATAAGCTTTTCGTCAAAAGATGTCAAAAAAGTTCCCGCTTTATAGCGGGGAGCAATGCATAGCATTAGAAAGCCGCTTTTGATGTTGATGTCAAAAGTGGCTTTTTTGCTTGTGTTATTGGTTTTTTATGATATCTTTATTACAATTGATTCGGCGGCAAATCAGAATTATTAACTGCTTTAATTTATATGGAGAAACATTACGTATGATAAAAATGGCGAAAAAGAAGAAAATAATAATAATTTTATCCATAATCTTTGCTTTAATTATTTTAACCGCCGCAGCTTTGTATGCAAATCTAAAAATATTTACTGTCAATAAGGTTTTAATTTCAAATAAACAGGAAATATATCTTATGGGGACGTTTCATACGGGGCATTTCAACCGATATGCAAATTATTCAATAGCTGAAATGATAAACGCTATAAGCAATATTGAGCCTGACGCTGTGTTTATTGAAGCAAGAGAAAATAATTTTGAAGAATACGGAGTTGTCGACGGTCCGATAGATATGTGCGTGGCTTATTGCTATTGTTCCGACAATAATATTCCTGTCGAAATGATTGATTATTGGGAAATTGATAATGATTTTAAACCAAACACAACTACAAATGAAAGAGACGACCGTATTCATAAAAACATTATGGAAAAGCTTAATGCTTATGAAAATAAAAAAATCCTAATCATATGCGGATTCGGTCATCTGAACGCTCAAACAGAACGATTGATTGGCGCAGGCGGTCAAAAAGAACACATTGGTCATAAAGCAGATTTATTCAGCGGAAGGGATAAGGATTTTGTTTACCCAAACCTGATTTGCGATGTATGGGAAGCACGCACTTTTTTCTATGCGCACACTCTTCCTCAGCTTGTTCAGAAGGATGACACCTTGGACGAAGATGTTAAAGCCTATTGGATGTGTGAAAATAATGCTTTTTACAACCAACAGATGGAGTACTGCGAATTATTCCGAAAAAATGAGTTGTATACAGATTAGGGGCTATCTGGAAAGCCGCAATTTGCACAATTTCTGCTGACTGCAGACGCCTTCTGCGCCATAAATGCTCGAAAATCTTTAGTATTTCCGCTCATTTTTGCTTTAAAACAGCAAATGTTGTTGCCCTTAAAATCTTAAATACCCCTTGACACCCGTCCAAAAAAATGCTATAATATTTATTATGTGAAATCCCCAACGGGTTGCTCCCCGTTGGGCTGACAATAAAAAGAAAAGGCGGTGACATTATGAAAGACGGTATCCATCCCGATTACAAGCCCACTACCATTAAGTGCGCCTGTGGCAACGTGATCGAAACTCGTTCTACCAAGCAGGATATCAAGGTAGAAATCTGTTCCAAGTGCCACCCTTTCTTCACAGGTAAGCAGAAGCTTGTCGACAGCGGCGGACGCGTTGATAAGTTCAACAAGAAATTCGGCTTGAAGAAGTAAGGAAGAATCCCTCCCGATTTATATCCGGAGGGATTTTTGTTATAAAAAAAGCTTTTTGGATAAAGGAGTTTATTTTGAGCACAAAGATTTTTTTCGGCGAATCCGGCACGGGAAAAACCACGTCAATGTTCCGGAAAATAAAGGAGCTTGCTATGGAAGGAAAAGAGTGCATTCTTTTTGTTCCGGAACAGTTTTCCTTTGACACCGAGCGGCGGGCTTATTTTTCAGTTGGCGGGGAAAACATAAGATATGTCAGTGTAACAGGCTTTTCAAAGCTTTCCAGAGCAATACTTAAGGAGTTTAAGCAGGCGAAGCCGATAGCGGACAACGCGGTTAAGCTTGTTACAATGTGGCTGGCGGTAGAAAAGCTGAAAGGCGGTTTTCTTTATTTTGACAAAAAAGCCAACTCTCCCGCATTTTGCGGCGTTCTTCTGAAAACGGTGGCGGCGCTTAGAAACGGCGGTGTTTCTCCCGTTGATCTGAACGTTTTTTTAATGCGGGAAAATGCTCTTGACGAGGAACTGACGGATAAAACCGGTGATATTCTTGCTGTTTACGAAGAGTATGACCGTATGCTGACCGAAAATCTCGACGATAAGCTTGACGATGTGTCAAAAGCGGCGGTATTGGCTGAAAAACACAATTATTTTTCGGGAAAATATCTTTTTTTCGATAACTTTGACACCTTTTCCGAGGTGCAGAAAAGGCTGATGGAAGCAGCTCTGAATCAGTGTGAAGAAAGCGTGTTTTGTTTTACCTCGGACAAGCCCGACAGCAAAAAAAGAGAGTTTTTATGCGTAAGCAAAACCATAGCGCAGGTTAAGGCAATTGCTCCCGATTATGAAGAAACGGAATTTTCCGTTCCGTACAGAGCCGAAAGAAGGGATAACCCTTCCACCGAGCTGTACTCCGCCAAAGACACTTATGAGGAGGCGAAGCTTATAGCCGCTAAGATTCACCATGCCGTAAGGGACGAGGGTTTAAGATACAGAGACTTTTTGGTTCTCGTTCCCGACAGGGAAAAGGAACCCGTCATATCCTCCGCTTTGCGTCTCGGCGGAATACCGGTGTTCAGCGATTTCCCACGGCCTATGACCGAAAAACCCGTAATAGGTTTTGTGCTCAGAATATTTAAAAGTCTTGAATTGGATACCGAGGAAATATTAAAGCTTACGGAAAGCGGCTTTAAGCGTATACAGGATTTTGACAGGCCTGAAAGAGGGGTAAGGCTGATGTTCCAAAGCGAGGTCTATCGTTTAAGGCTTGCCGCCGAGCAGTACGGCTTAAGAGCGGAGGATTGGACAAAGGATTGGAGCGAAGGCGCCGAGCCGAGAAAAAATCTGAATAAGCTGGAAAATATACGAAGAGCTGTTGCGGAACCGCTGGTAAAGTTAAAATGCGATCTTGAAGCGGCCGAAAACGGAAAAGAAATGTCACGGATATTTATGAATTATCTTTTTGACAGCGAAAATATCCGCTCCACCTTTATCGCCCGCTCCAAAGCGGGACAAGGCGGCGAAACCGATACCATTGAAACCGACGAAGCTCAGGCGGAGGAGTACGGAAGGATCTGGGACGCATTAAGCGAAGCACTTACTTCAATAGCTTACTGCCTTGAAAATACGACAATCGGTTATAAGCAATACGGAGAGCTTCTGGAACAGATACTTTCGGGGATAAATCTTGCCAATCCCCCCGACGTATTGGACAGCGTAACGGTAGGCGACATAGAGCGCACCAGAAAATCAGAGCCTAAAACAGTGTTTATAGCGGGAGTAAACGAAGGCTCAATACCCAGGGAAAGCAAGCTTAAAAGCGCATTTTCTTATTTTGAGCGTGAAAAGCTGTGCGGAAGCGGACTTCCCCTCTATGACAGCGGTTTGAACAGGTGGTCCAAGGAATACTATTTCGCCTACCGCGCAATGAACCTTTACAGTAAAAGGCTTATCCTCTCTTACAGCGCACAGGCGCCCGACGGAAAAGAACTGGAGAAAGCAGGCATTTTAAACGAAGGGGGGCTTGAGGCGATGCCCGTTGACAGCCTTCCCGACGAATATTTTTTAAACACCGAAGGTGATGTAAAAAGAGCTTTGGCGGAAAGCTCCGACCTTAAACGGTCGAAAATGCTGGAAAATATTCTTAACGAAGTCTGCGCGGAAAAAATGGGAGAAAAGGCGGGGAGTGAATTTAAAGAGAAACTTTTAGACAGCGAATTGCTGCTTTCGGGGAAAAGGCGGTTTACTCTCTCTCCCGAA
>CANDLP010000304.1 GCA_947385505.1 uncultured Clostridia bacterium | reverse complement strand
GAAACGGTAGTAAAGCTTCTGCTGGCTAAGTATAACTACTTTTCCACTTATGAGCTTACCGGCTATATCGGAACCAACAACGACAGCTTCATAGACGAAAAGTTGTCAGCTTTTTTCGTAAGCGTACCCAACACCTGTATAACCCACAGCAGAACCGGCATACGCTACGACAAAGAAAACATTGTAATCAAAGCTCTTGAACGTGATATTCCGGCTATTTTAAAAGAGTACAGAAAATATTTTGTGCTTGATGTAAAGCCCATCAAAGACAGTGAATATTACTATTTGGCTCCCCGCTCCTACGCCTTTGAGTTTTTCAACAGTTATATGAAAAACAGCCGTTATGCCGCTAATATACAAGAACTGTTTGTTTCGGGCATATCATTTTGTTTCCCCGGCGAATCCGCTTCCATAACATATGAACAGCTTAAGGCCACAGGCTTTAAAAGCGAAGTTAAAGGGATAAGCGAACAGCGCAGAAAGGACGGCAGCGCCGATAAGGAATATATCAGATTTCGCCTTGAAAAGCTTAGAAACAGCCTTAATGAGCTTAAGGAAAAAACCCTTTACGCCGGATATGAATGGTCAAACGATGACGGAAGCAAGACGGGCAGGGTTTACTGTTATGAATTTATAAGAGGCGATAACCGATATATTATATCCTCGGAACACAGCGGAAGCTGTTCCGATTATGAGCTTTACAGCGGTTTCCTCAGCGTTATCGGATATTATCTTCCCTCATATCTTGTTAACGACTGTGTAATTGATGAAAGTGCTCTGGAAAAGATTTTCACCTTATTTGACGAGACGGCGGGAGAGGATTATTCCCTCTCGATGAAATATTACCGCATACACTTTGACAGGGGTGAAGAAAACTATTCCTTTGAAATATCAAAAATCAAGGTAGTAAACATCAAAAACGCAATGGAGACCCTGGGAAGACGCAGGCTCCGTTTTGACAGCCGCCAGAATTATCAAGAGGTCGCCGCTATGATAGTGAACTCCTTTACTCAGGGCAAGGACACTATGACGTTTTTGAGGGAAATCAAGGAACAAGGCGGAGAAATAGAGCTTATTCTCGACTTTAATCAAAAATACCGCTTTCAAGTTTACGGAAAACAGTTTATGATTCCCAGCAGCATTACCGATAAGGATCTTCTGGAAATTTTAGGCGACGCAAAACAGATGATAGAATCGGGAGTGCTTAAGAACCGAAAATTTGACTTTGATTACGGCAGATCCGTATACACCTTTGATTCCGGCGAGGTTTCCGAGCTCCTTGCCGAATTTTCCGCTCAGGAAGAAACATCCCGTATACTTGAAAACCTTTATGTGTGCAACCTTAAGTATGACGGCGTAATATTTCTTGATGAAAACACAAAGGTAGTTTGCATAAAGCGCTTTGGAGCTTTAATTTCCCCGGAAGAAAGAAACGCAGCCAAAAGCTTTGTTATTCTCCGTGACGATCTCAATAAAAACGAATTTTTCTCAACAGCCGAATATATTATCACAGGAAGCGATAAAGGAATTCTAAATCGTTTCTTCAGCCGCACCAAGGAACCCCACTTGATTATACCCGACCAGATATCTCTGAAATACAAGCGTGTTCCCGTTCTGAGCCGTGAGGAATTTGACTTTGCGATCGAAGTATACAACTCTGTAAAAAACTATTTTGCCAAGGATATAAACGGAAGACTTTTCGGCTTCGGCACATGCTGCGTTTTCTGCGGAGAAGGCGGACATAACATCAACGGCTATGATCTTGCGGATTTCTCTCTTGATATAATGACAGAGGAGGGAGAAAAAAGATTTAACTTCGCGCTTTATCTCTGCGGAAATCATATTGCGGATTCCAACGGCTGGTTTATTAAGGAGTTGTCCATAGGAGGAATGAATCCGTTTATGTGGCTTAAGGAAATCGGCGAAGCGGAAAATATACCTCCGGAATTTCTGATTTGTTCCCTAAAATATGTTCCGCATATTATTTATGATATTACGCCCGAAGGCTTCGGAAGGAATACGGAAATCGTAAGCGCTGAGGAAAAAAATCTTGATTTCAGAATAACACCTCTTATGGCGGCGAAGTGGGTGGAGGATAACAAAAATTGATTTTTGGTTGTTGAATAAATTAAAAAAACGGTAGACAAAAATTTACAGAGTCTACCGTTTTATTTTTTACTAATCAAAACCACCACTGAAGTGGTGGTTTTGATTTTGGTGTCCAAAAAGAAAGCGAAAAAGACATTTGCGGTTTCACCGCCTGTTTAATTTTTGCATTACCGTAGTATCGATACAATTTCAATTCCCGATTTTTTTCATAGCCCTCATTGCATTCAGAATCGCGATCACCGAAACCCCCACATCAGCGAACACCGCCCCCCACATATTCGCAATTCCGAAGGCTCCCATTATCATAACAACCGCCTTTACTCCCAGCGCAAAAACAATATTCTGCCGCACTATCCCCATTGTCCGCTTAGCGATACGTATCGCCAGCGCGATCTTAGAAGGCTTATCGTCCATCAGCACAATGTCCGCCGCTTCGATTGCCGCGTCCGAACCTATCGCACCCATAGCTATTCCGATATCGGCGCGCGAAAGCACGGGAGCGTCGTTTATACCGTCTCCAACGAACGCCAGAGCGCCTTTTCCTCCCGATTTATCCTCAAGCAGCTTTTCCACACGCTCCACCTTATCACTCGGCAAAAGCCGCGTGTAAACCTCGTCCAGTCCCAATTCTGCGGCTATCTCTTCCCCCGCCTCTTTCGTGTCGCCGGTCAGCATTACCGTTTTTTTAATCCCCAAAAGCTTAAGCCGCTTTATCGCCTCCTCGGAATCAGACTTTATCTCGTCGGAAATAACAATATGTCCCAGATACTCTCCTTCAGCCGCCACATGAACGGTGGTGCCTGTTTTATGACAGGGATGCCATTTTACGCCCTCTTTTTGCATAAGCTTATCGTTGCCCACACACACTCGTTTTCCGTCGATAACCGCCTCAACGCCGTACCCCGAAATTTCCTTTATTTCGCCGAGCCTGCTTTTATCCGTTTCTTGGGAGCAGGCTTCCTTTATTGAGCGGGATATGGGGTGGTCGGAATAACACTCGGCTGCCGAAGCCAGTTCTATAAGTTGTTTCTCCGAACACTTATCCGGATGAATTGCAGTTACATTGAACACGCCCTTGGTCAGAGTGCCTGTTTTGTCAAATACCACACAGTCGGTTTTTGACAAAACCTCAAGATAATTTCCGCCCTTTACAAGAATCCCGTTTCGGGAAGCGCCGCCAATGCCCCCGAAAAAACTAAGGGGAATCGAGATCACCAATGCGCAGGGGCAGGAGATAACCAGAAAAATAAGCGCCCTTTGGAGCCAATCCCCCCAGCCGAAACCCAACACCAGCGGAGGAATAACCGCCAGAAGCACCGCCGCAATAACCACACAGGGGGTATAGTATCTTGCGAATTTCGTGATAAAATTCTCCGCTTTCGCTTTTTTGCTGCTTGAGTTTTCCACAAGATCGAGTATCTTTGAAACGGTTGACTGTCCGAATTCTTTGGTTACTTGTATATTAAGCACTCCGCTGAGATTTACGCAGCCGCTTAAAACATCGTCTCCCTCTTCCGCCTCGCGGGGCTTTGACTCGCCGGTAAGAGCGGCGGTATCCAAAGAGGAGCTTCCGCTGAGTATAACGCCGTCGAGAGGTATTCTCTCACCCGGTTTTACCACTATTACATCTCCCGCCTTTATCTCTTCCGGATCAACGTGAACCAGTTCC
>CANDLP010000303.1 GCA_947385505.1 uncultured Clostridia bacterium | reverse complement strand
GTATTTGAATTGTGGATTTTATCCACAATTCAAATGGTTATTAGTATAAAAAGGGATTAGTATCAGATACGCCCTAATAAAAAAGTATCACCTTGCTTTTTCTCTTTTTTTGGAGCAAATTCCACAATACCGAAACCGCAAAAAACACTCCCGTCCAACATGCCATACATCCCGCTATAGAAACGTCAAACAGCACAGCGGTATGGTATCCGAGAAGACCGCTTGCAAGACCTATGCCTACTGCAATAAAAATCATTTTCTTTAAATTCTCCGTAAGCAGATAAGCCGAGGCGGCAGGAGCTATCATAAAAGCAGTAACAAGAACCGACCCTACCGCTTCAAAAGCGCCCACAGCTGTAAGCGACGCCGCCGTCATCAGCGAATAGTGCACAACGGCGGGTGAAAATCCCATTACCGCAGCTAAAACGGGATCAAAGGAAACAACCTGCAATTCCTTATAAAATACCGATGTAAACACTATATTTATAAAGAGCAGGCTTCCGCTTATATAAATCCCTTTTGCTCCTATATCACAGCCGAACAGAACCATTCTGTCAAAGGGTGCGAAGGCAAGCTCACCAAGCAGCACCGAGTCGGTGTCCAAATGTGCGGTACCCGCGTATTTTGTGATCAATATTACAGCTATCGAGAAGAGCAGCGGGAATACTATTCCTGTTGCGGCGTCTTCCGAAACTGCTTTTGTTTTGGAAAGCAGTTCGGTGAGCCACACAGTGACCGGCCCCATAACCGCCGCCCCGATCAGCAAAAAAGGTGAAGACAGATCGTTTACTGCAAAAAAAGCCAATACTATCCCCAAAAGTATTGTATGGGTAATACTGTCGCTTACCATACTCATCTTACGAAGCAGCAGGAAAACACCGGGAATAGCGCAGCCCGCCGCGGTGAATGCGGCTATAAGCTGTATCTCCAGAGACGCGCTCATCGGCCCCTCTCCTTTCTTTCAATTTCTTTATTTTCGCTGTCAATCGTTACGGTAAGCCTAAGTCTGTTCATTTTTCTTTTAAGGATACGGCCTAATACCCCTCTTTTGGGAGCAAATAAAATGCTGAATGTAACTATCACGCCAGAGGCGACGACTATGGCGGGTCCCGTTGGAAGGCCGTCTCCCACCGCGCTTGCGTAAGCGCCCAATACTCCCGACGCACCACCGAAAAATGCCGCTAAAACTGCCATTACGCCAAGTCTGTCGCTCCATTGTCTCGCCGCGGCGGCGGGAGCGATAAGCATTGCGCTCATCAATACCACTCCCACTGTCTGAATCCCCAAAATTACGGTTATAACAGTCATAAGCGACAAAATAAGACTGATCGGTTTTTCCCGATAACCCAATTGCACCGCAAACTCCCTGTCAAATGAAAAAACCTTGAATTCCTTCCAGAGAAGTATTACCCCCAAAAGCAGAACAGCGGAACAGATAAGGATCAACAACACGTCGCTTTTAAGCATTGAGGACGCCTGACCGTAAATAAAGGCGCTCAGTCCCGCCTGTGTAGCGTCGGGAAGCTTTTGAGCACAGGTCAGAAGCACTGTGCCCAAGCCGAAAAACGAGGACATTACTGTCGCTAAAGCGGCGTCAAATCTGACTTTTGTCTTTTTTACTGTAAATGAGATCAGAAGCGCTGCCAGCAGTCCCGAAAAAAGTGCACCCGCCAATAAAACGGCGGTATTTTTTATTCCTGTCAGCAAAAATGCCGCCACAACTCCCGGAAGCGCGGAATGGCTTACGCCGTCGCCTAAAAGGCTTTCCTTTCGCAGCACCGCGAAGCTGCCTATTACTCCGCTTATCCCTCCGAGAGCCAAACAACCCAATGCCACTATAATAAAAGTATAATCTTTAAAAACCATCATATAAAATTACCCACATTTGCGGCACGGTATGTACGCGTTAAATTTTCGTCTGTAAATACTTTCCGCACTTCGCCGCTGGCCACCACCTTAATATTTATCAAAGTGACCCAATCAAAATAGTCGCTTACGGTAGACAAATCATGATGTACCGCCACCACAGTTTTTCCTTCGCTTCTCAGCTCCTTAAGCAGTTCGATTATCGACCTTTCCGTAGCGTTGTCAACGCCCTTGAACGGTTCATCCATCAGATATATGTCCGCCCTCTGAGCCAAAGCGCGGGCTAAGAAGGTTCGCTGCTGCTGCCCGCCTGAAAGGCGGCTTATCTGGCGGTTCGCGTACTTCTCCATACCCGTTTTTTTAAGACACTCCATGGCGAATTCCTTGTCTTCCCGTTTCGGTCTTTTTATCCAACCCAATCTTCCGTAACAACCCATTGTTACCACATCCAGCACTGAAACAGGAAAATCCCAATCCGCGCTTTCACTTTGGGGAACATATCCTATACGGGGCTTTTTCCCGTTTATTTCTGGAAAGCTTATTTTGCCGTTTACGGTAGGAATAAGCCCCAGCATAGCCTTTATCAGAGTTGTTTTTCCCGCGCCGTTGGGCCCCATAACTGCCGTAAGCATACCCCTCGGCAGCTCTAAGTCCACATCGGACAAAACCGGCTTTGAGTCATAGGCCACCGTAAGCCTATTGACCTCTACCGCATATTCGTTTTCCGCTGAATTGTTCATTTATTGATTATCCTTTCCTTATCATTTAAGCTCTTCCGCTATTGTATCAATATTATGTTTAAAAGCGGATATATAAGTATCTGTGCCGTTTTTTTCGTCGCCGATTGAATCGCTGTAAAGAAAGCCGCCGAGATTTGTTTCAAAATTTCTCGCTTTCACCGCTTCTATTAAGGCTTCTATATTTTTAACAGGGAGACTGCTTTCCACAAACACCGCCTTTATCCTGTTTTCCGCTATAAAATCCGCTAATCGGCTAACATCTGCTGTTCCCGCTTCAGAAACGGTGCTTATTCCCTGCAAGCCTTTTACTTCAAAACCGTATGCTCTACCAAAATAACCGAAAGCGTCGTGAGCGGTTATAAGGACTCTTTTGTCTTCAGGCACTTCTGCAGATTTTTCCCTGACGTAACTGTCCAATTCCGCTAAATCTTCGATATAGGATTCGAGCCTTTCAGCATAATAGTCTTTATTTTCCGCGTCAAGCTCTTCCAATCCCTTTTCCACCGTCTTTGCCGCTTCCTTCCACAGTGAAACGTCGAACCATATATGCGGATCGGGAATATCATTGTTTTTTATAAGACTGTCCTCGGTTATTCCGTCGGCAGCACAAATTACCTTTTTTCCGCTTCCCTCCTGCGCCGAAATAACATCGCCCATTTTCCCCTCCAGGTGAAGACCACTGTAAATCACCATATCGGCACTGTTCATTTTTGTTATGTCTCCTGCCGAAGCTCGGTATTGATGGGGGTCTACGCCGCTTCCCATAAGGCCGAAAACGGTTACCTTGTCGCCGCCGATTTGTTTTGCGAGGTCGGTCAGCATTGTAGTGGTGGACACTATGGTAATAGTTTCTCTTTTGTCATAATGTGAAGCGTCGGTGCAGGCGCTTAATGTTAAAAAGAAAGAAATAACAAGTACCGCCGTTATAAGACATGGCAGTCTTTTTTTTAAAAGGGTCATTTTTTAACCATTCCTTTCTTATTGAGAAAGTGTTTGAAAAAAACGATCTCTCAGATTCATCCAAACTTTATCTCCCTTTTGCAGTTAGCTTTGCACTGTTATTTTATTCGGAAAATGAAAATATGACACACAAAAATTCATAAAATGGGTTAATAGTATTATTCTGTTTATACTAATAACCATTTGAATTGTGGATAAAATCCACAATTCAAATACTTTGG
>CANDLP010000302.1 GCA_947385505.1 uncultured Clostridia bacterium | reverse complement strand
ATTATTCCGCTTTCAATATCCGCCGCGTACAGCGCAACCGTGCTGTTAGCTCTCAGAAGCGTAAAAATGTATGACAATTCGTTTTTTTCGGTAGCCTTCATTACCCGTTCGGGCTTCATTCCCACTTGTACGAAAAATTTCCCGTTGCGGCTCCAGACGGCGGAATACTGCACCATTTCTTTTTTGGCGGTATTGGGCATCATATCCTGACACAGCTTTGCGCTTTTGTCCTCCAGCATTTTTGCGAAAAAGCCGATCTGTTCTCCGTCGTTTACGCTCATATTATAATATTGCGGATGTGTGCCGTTATAAATTACCCCCTCCTCGTTAAAAAGGTGTATCTCGTCCACATCGCAGAATGCGGCTATTTTTTTCAGCTCGTCGATATCGTCCAATACCGAAGGATCGTTTTGTATAATGTAAGCGATAGCTTCGGCGCTGTGAAGGCACATGCGGCTGTAATCCTCCTTCACCGACTGAAGCTCCGCCCGGTTATCGGATAAAAGCTGCCACACCTGCCTGAAAACGTTTTCAGAATTGATAACCGTTCGACGCTGCTCACCCAATATTTGCAGCACAGCGGCGGTAACCAGTATCAGCGCGGCCAACACTGCGGTTATCCGCATGAGATACCTTACTGTTATGGTTTTTATATCCTGCATTTACTTTTTATCTCCCTTTTTTCCCCAAAAAAATTTGCTGAATTAAAAATAATTATAACATAAAAAGCACAATATGTCAAATTTTATTATCTTAATAATTTATACTGTTTTTTTTAAAAACCTGTAAAAAAATCAATAAACCTTTAATTTCCCCCTTGATTTTTTTAAAAAAATGAGTTATAATATAAAACAACAATCTTTAATATTAAAAATCATATTGCAAATACAGCGCGAAATGATTTTATGTTGAGCCTTTGATTACGGGCGCAGGAAGTCCTGCTCAAGGCGGTGCCGTGAACCATGTCAGGCGGGGAACCGAGCAGCATTAAGCGGATTTCCGACTGTGCGCGGGTAACCTGCCCCCGTAATGAGAGGCTCAATATCTAATTTTTCCGCCTGCGGCATATGATCTACGCCGGAGAAAGGAGTTTGTCCATATGTATCTGGCGCTGTACAGAAAATACCGTCCGAGTACCTTTGACGACGTGATATCCCAGGAACACATCACCACTACCCTTAAAAATCAGATAGCCTCAGGACAGACAGCTCACGCATATTTGTTTACCGGCACCAGAGGAACCGGAAAAACCTCCTGCGCCAAAATAATGGCCAAAGCGGTCAACTGTCTTTCCCCCGTCAACGGAAACCCCTGCGGCGAATGTCTCGCCTGTAAAGCCATTGCCGACGGGAGCACGGATATTATCGAAATAGACGCCGCTTCAAACAACGGCGTTGACAGCATAAGGCAGATACGGGACGAGGTTATTTACATCCCTATCGACTGTAAATACAAGGTCTATATAATAGACGAGGTTCATATGCTGTCCGATTCGGCGTTTAACGCGCTTCTGAAAACTCTTGAGGAGCCTCCGGAGCACGCGGTGTTTATTTTAGCTACTACCGAGTACTATAAAGTACCTGCAACCATTTTATCCAGGTGCCAGCAGTTTTTGTTTTCTAAAATCAACCCTGAGGCGGCGAAAAAACGTTTGCTTGAAGTGGCGGAAAAGGAAAACATCAAGCTTACGGAAAACGCCGCCGCACTTATAGCAAGGCTTTCCGACGGAGCAATGCGCGACGCGTGGTCGCTTTTGGATCAGTGTATCTCCTCGGTGGGGGGCAATGTGGACGAAGAGGCGGTGCGAAGATGCAGCGGAGTGGCGGACAGCGGATATCTGTTTTCGGTCACCGAAGCGGCAATTGCTCAAAAGCCCGCCGAGGCGCTTAAACTGCTGGACGAGCTTATAGGAAAGGGAAAGGATATCTCCCGCTTTATCGAAGAGCTGACTCTTCATTACCGAAACATTATGCTGACAAAGGCGGCGGGAGCTTCCTTTATAAAAGGAACGGACGAAGAGCTTAAACGTTATTCGGAGCAGTGCGAAAGGCTTTCCGGCGATGAGATAATGCGTCAGGTGGATTTAATATCGGACAGTCTGGATAATATAAATCGAATGAAACAAACGGGGCAGGGGCGGCTTTTGGCGGAACAGCTTTTGATAAGGCTCTGCTCGCCTAAGCTTTCCGTGGATCCCGCTTCGCTTGCGGCGCGGTTGGGAGCGCTGGAAAATCGGCTGAATAATTTTTCCGCCGCTGATTTTGTAAAGGCTCCTGCCGATACTGTAAAAGCCGCCGATATTTCGGAGGCGCCGCCGAGTATGACGGCGGACGAAACGGCTGCCGAACCGGTTCCCGATATATCTTCCGAAGGGACAGGCGCTGAAACCGACGAAAATACGGAATACTTTACGTTTGACGCGGACGGGGTTCCGTTTCCCGATCCGCCTCCCGACTATCTTCCCGATTCGGGCTATGAAGCCGTGCCGTTTGCGGATATGCCCGATGTATCTTCCGAAGCTTTTGATTCGGGAGCATTTACTCGGTCTGAACCGCAAGGCTCTTTGATAACGGAAGCTCACGAACCCGATAAAACGGACGCAAGCGAAACTGCGGTCAAAGCATATACGGAAGATAAACCGAACCGCACTGCGGCTGAATCTGCGAAAAATGCTCCAAAAGAAAAAAAGAGGAAGCCCACCGCCGAAAAAGCGGAAAACCTTCCGATTCCCGAAAGCGATGCGGAGCTTCCCGAAGACTGTAAACCTTTGGCGCAGTGGGAGGATATAACGGAGCATTTGCCCGCGTCCTCAAAAAATATTTTAAAGAGCGTCAAAGCCTATTTATACGGCGGAAAAATATATGTGGAGTCTACGCCGTCCGCGCTTTCCATGATGAAAAGCGGAAGCCGCGCGGCGAAGCTCAGAGACGCGGTTTATTCGGTAATGGGCGGGAAACTGGACATATTCACCCTTCCGGAAAAAGCTTATAAAGAAGAGGAAAAAGAGGATTTGGTCACCCCACTCTTAAACCGCGCAAGGGAAATGGGCATTGAGGTAACTGTCAAAGACAGATAAAATTTATAATAACCATATTAAAAAGGAGACAAAAACATGAAAGCAAGATTACCGGCTGAATACCAGAACAAAGGCGCTGCCAATATGAATCAGATGATAAAGCAGGCGCAGAAAATGCAGGACGATATCGCCGCAGTGCAGGAGAAGCTTGACGAAACGGAATTTTCGGTTTCCGCAGGCGGCGGTATGATAGAGCTTGTTATGACGGGCGGAAAAGTTCTTAAGTCCGTTAAGCTGAATCCCGACTGTATAGATAAGGACAACCCCGAAGATTTGGAGGATATCATTATAGCGGGCGTAAACGCAATGCTCCAAAAGGTGGAGGAGGAATCCGCCAAGGAGATGGAAAAGGTAACGGGCGGACTGAGCATGCCCGGTCTCTTTTAAATAACTATGGCGGAATACAGTCCGCTTCCCCTGCTTATAGTTTCCGAACAGCTGGCTAAGCTTCCCGGAATCGGAATGAAAAGCGCGGGAAGACTCGCCTATCATATTCTTAATATGCCGGTGGAACAGGTGGAAGAATTTTCCCAAGCCATACTGAAAGCGAGAAAATCGGTGAATTTCTGTAAAATCTGTCAGAACTTTACGGAAATGGAAATCTGTTCAATCTGTTCCGACGAAAGAAGGGACAAAAAAACCGTCTGCGTTGTTGAATCCCCTAAAGACGTATCGGCATTTGAAAGAGCGGGCGGCTTTGACGGGGTTTATCATGTGCTTCACGGGCTTTTATCCC
>CANDLP010000301.1 GCA_947385505.1 uncultured Clostridia bacterium | reverse complement strand
GAAGTATTTGAATTGTGGATTTTATCCACAATTCAAATGGTTATTAGTATAAATATGATAAAATAAACAGTATAATACTAATCCCATTTTGAACTGCGGGTATTACTTCAGTTTAAAATGGGATTGGTATAAGGTGTAAATTATAGGACGGTAACAAAAATGAACAGTTTTTTTGCCAAACAGCCGATTCTTGATTTAGACGGCGATACTTACGGATATGAATTATTATACCGAAAAAGCACGGAAACCCGCTCTTACGACGGCATTGACGGAGATAAATCAACAGCGGGCGTAATAAACAGCGTTTTTTTTGAAGATAACTACAATAAAGTACTTCACGGTAAAATGGCATTTTTAAACTTTACCGAAAATTTACTCATGGAAAAAACCGCTCTGCTGCTTCCAAAAGATCAGGTAGTCATTGAGGTTCTTGAAACCGTAATTGCCTCGGATAAAATTTTAGAGCGCTGCGCGGAACTTATTGAAAGCGGATATCTTATAGCGCTTGACGATTATGTGTATTCTTATCAAACAGCTCCCTTGCTCGATTACTGCGATATAGTGAAAATAGATTTCAGAATTGACAGAGATGATATCGAGTACACCGCTTCAAAATGCAGAGAAGCGGGAAAGGTACTGCTTGCCGAAAAAATTGAAACAAACGAGGAAGCGGAATACGCTAAAAGCTTAGGATGTACTCTTATGCAGGGGTATTATTTTGCCCAGCCGTTTATAATGGTCGGAAATTCATACAACCCTATGGCTGTAACCTTTTCTCAGCTTATTACCGCGCTTCAGAAAAAAGACGATACGGATATAGACGAGCTTACCCAAATATTATCACGTGATCCTTTTATGACCGCCAAGCTGCTTCATCTTGTAAACGCAATACGCTCGGATATGTCGTCTCACATAGGCTCCGTAAAACAAGCCTTGGTAATGATAGGTATAAAAAAGCTCAACGACTGGATATACCTGTTGGGACTTCAAAGTCTTTCTCCCGGAGGTCCGGAAGAAAGAGTAAAAGTGGCGTTGTTCAGAGCGTTTTTTTGCAGCAGTATTTCAAAAATAATATGCAATGATCCCAAAATATCAGATGAAATGTACCTTATGGGGTTAATGTCTGTTGTGGTGGTGTACCATGATGAAGAGACGCTTAATGAAATGGGGCTATCAAAAAGCATAAAGGAGGCCTTTATGGACAGAAAAGGTTCTTACGGCGATGTTTTTACTCTTGTTCTTAATTATGAGCAAGCTAACTGGAACGGGGTAGATTTGTTTGTGGAAAAATACGGAACTGATTCTGATACGTTATATAGGGTATATATGGAGTGCACAAATAGGGTTGATAGGATTTTTGAGCTTATGATATAATAACCTCAGACTGCGGAAAGTGGAAAATCTTATTTTAATGTCTGAGAACATTTTATCTTTTTAGTGGAATCGAATTTTGCTTTGCAAAATTCTCTCTTTATGATATAATAACCTCAGACTGCGGAAAGTGAAAAATCTTATTTTAATGTTTGAGAACATTTTACCGTTTCATTGGATATATAAAATATTATAAAAACTAAGGCGGTGGGATAGAAACGGTAATTGCTCCCGATGGGTATGAATTTGTAGGAAACCACGTTTACGCAGTGGATGTTGCCTATGATGAAAAAGGAAATCCGGCGGCTGATCCTTCGGAAGCGGTATTTGTTGTAAATGAAATCAGCATGGGGGGAATCTGATGAAAATTTAAAACAAGGTAAGTTTTCGCAGATAGGTTGCCACCTTTCAAGAAAATTTAAGCAATTGTAATTTTACCTTAAGCGTAGAGAATTTTGATTCTCGCCGCTTAATTTTTTAATTGGTTTAATTTGCACAAATTTTTTAAGGGCTTCCACATTTTCAATAAACTGCGGAAATTTCCGGTTTTGTATGACCGACAATATCATTTTTCAACTCTTTACGCCGTTAATTTATAATATAGCAACCCACAAAAATAACGCAACACATATTGGCAACAAGTTATGTAGAGCTGCATTATCCTGTTCACCGGACGACAGTCCGCCTTCATCGTCCGTCTTGCTGCATAATTTGCTCTTGCCGCTCTGCATCGCGTTATTTCCTTGGATTGCTATGAATAAAAAAGAATTTAATAGAAAATCTTATTCTATAAAATCAAATAATCACGTATTTTTCACTTATCTGCCCCTATAATCTCACACTACTGTTGTAGTATTTAAATGTGCACTACTACAGTCTTATATATAAGAAGAAAGGTTGAAAAAATGACTTTTGCGCAAATGAGCTTTGCAGGAACGCTTATAATTATTGTCGGCGTCATTATACGCACTTTGGGAATAAACCGTCTGCCCAAAAAAACTTTTCTGATTTTTTGGACAATAGCGGCTGTACGATTGCTTGCGCCTATTTCAATTCCGTTTAAATTCGGCGTATATTCGCTTTCGGAAAAACTTGCAGAAAAAAACACGCCAATTGCTCCCGAAATAATATCGCAGGCAAGCAATGTACGGAATACAGGGGAGTTCCCTTTGTTCTTTGCCGTATGGGCAGCGGGGGTTTTGATATCAGGAGCGTTTTTTATAATTATGTATCTGAAATGCTGCCGCGAGTTTAAAATGTCCCTTCCCGACAACAGTGATTTTATTAAAGGCTGGCTGAACGAACACAGGCTAAAACGTACCTTAGCCGTGAGAAGATGCGATAAGATCACATCTCCGCTTACCTACGGAATATTTCGGCCTGTTATACTTTTACCGAAAATATCCGATATGAAAAATACCCGTGCGACAGAATATGTTCTTGAGCATGAATATACGCATATACGGCGATTTGACAGCATGAGAAAAATATTGCTTATAACCGTGCTTTGCGTACATTGGTTCAATCCGTTCGTATGGATCATGTATGTACTGGCAAACCGGGATATTGAGCTTATTTGCGACGAACAGACAATACGGCATTTCGGCGAAGAGTCGAAAACCGAATACGCAAAAGCACTAATCGATATGGAAGAAAAAAGGAGCAAAATCTCTCCCGCGTTTAACAGTTTCAGCAGAAACGCCGCTGAAGAAAGGATAGTATCAATTATGAAATTTAAAAAAGCCTCGTTTATCACCGTTGCTGTTTCCTCCGCTCTTATTATCGGAACCACTGCGGCATTTGCCACCTCGGCCGATAATGCCGCCGGCCACAATACACCCGATTTTAATACGAACTGCGGACATGATTTTCTTATAACTGATTTCGATGAAAACAAAATAAATGCTGCTAAAAGAACGGATATTGACGCATGCGAACTTGTTCCAGATGAAAACGGGAATTATACCTCCTCTCCCGATGATGAAGCGGATGTGCCGCTTAACTCGGGCGTACAGATATATGAATTTTCCGATGACGGCGCAGACTACACCGGATTTGTCGTTAATAAGGATTCGAGGGAGTCAAGAATCAGTGAGGAACAAATGAAAAAATATATCAAGGAGATTGAAAACGGCAATATCAAACCTATAGGGAATTTCCCTTCGCTTGCAGGTTCCTGTGAATCTGCGGATTCGGAAGCAGTCAACGGCTTACCTTCCAACGTATAATACTAATTTCTGTTTAAATATAGACATCGTCTATATTTAAACGCCGACCTTCGGTCGACAGCCAAAATCTTCGATTTTGGTGAAATCAATGTTAAGATTTGTTTTCGGCGGCTATCGCCGCATGCCGCTTTGCGGCATCTTTAAAAACAGACTTTGTTTATTTTTACAAAAAAACAGTATAATACTAGGCATTGTTTGAAAAATAAAAGTTGCACAAAAAGACAAAAAAAGGT
>CANDLP010000300.1 GCA_947385505.1 uncultured Clostridia bacterium | reverse complement strand
GTAATGATATAAAATGCGCCATTCTCATAGTAGGCATTAACATACCGAACATAAGGAATTCCGTTTTCTGAGGTTGCCAATGCAATAACTGTGTCTTTTCCAAAACGGTCTGTCATTATTTTTTCGGCTTCTTTGTTTAATTTTATCATATGTCTCTCCTGTAAAAATTTTATACTGCTTTACTGTCATATGGCAAACAACAGGTTTTAAGGTCTGCAATATGATCGTGAAGTACACCTAAAGCGCTAATTCTTGATCGGGAATTATATTATCCTGTAATTTATGCCGCCTTGTATATGCGGCAGACGTCAAGGCAATTAAAAAATGAAAAGTTCGTCATTTAACGCTTTCTTGATTTTTACCGTTCTCGCTGACTTCAAATTTGTTTTTAATTTTGCGGTTAAGATTGTTTTTCCAATCCTCAGTATAGGTTCTTGTGTTTTTCAAAAGTTCATCCACAAATCCGGCAACATCTTCGCCCGTTACTTCCAAAGCGGATTTCCCTTCGGAAGCTCCTTCTTCAAAAAGCTCGATTAACCCATACTGAGCTTCCATCATATCGTATCCGGCTCCCGATGCGAACTGCCACATGTGAGACTGAATTTCCTTGAATATATAACGATAATCTTTGGGTAAGGCATCTACTCTTTCCATCCGCTGCTTATATTCCTGTTTGCTTTTTATCATTTTTCCAATATTAAGATAATCATCAAAAAACTTTTTCATTTTCTCTGCTCTCCTTTAACTCATTGATTTTGGATTCAAGAAATCCCCATTTGCGCCAAAACAGCAGCAATTCCTCGCGTCCCGCGTTATTAAGGGAATAAAACTTTCTCGGCGGTCCAAGCTCAGATTGCTTCTTTTTAATGTTTACCAAATTGTTTTTTTCCAGTCTGACTAAAATTGTGTAAACCGTTCCTTCAACAACATCGGTAAATCCAAGAGAGTTAAGCTGACGTGTAATTTCATATCCATAGGTGTCCCGACGGCTGATAATTTCAAGGACACAACCCTCTAAAATTCCCTTAAGCATTTCAGTTATATTTTCCAATATCATCACCTCGCTATTCTGCGGCGCCTGTAGTTTGTAATACTTACTACCGCTATATAGTAACACATTATAGCGAGTTTGTCAATACCTTTTATTTAATTTTATAAAATTTTTTTGCTCCCTTTTTTATTACCAAAGAGGGAGCAAAAAAACTTATTTACATAGTTTTGTTATTTTTATCCTGACAATTGTTTAAACCAATACTATACCTTCAATCTTCCGATCTCTTCCTCAAGCTTAGACGACTGCTCGCTAAGCACAGAACAGGAAGCAGCTGTTTCCTCGGCGGTTGCTGAATTCTGCTGAACAACCGTAGAGATCTGCTCAATACCTATTTTTACCTGAATAATAGCGTCAGCCTGCTCGCCCGAAGCGTTGGAAATCTCGCCTATATAAGAATTGGTCTTATCCGAAAGCTTAGTAACCTCTTTCATAGTGGAGGCTGTAGTCTGCGCAATGGCAATGCCTTTCCCCACCGCTTCTATTGTAGCGCCTATAAGATCTCCTGTCTGCTGTGCCGCTTCCGCGCTCTTTGCCGCAAGACTTCCCACTTCGTCCGCAACAACCGCAAAGCCTTTTCCCGCTTCTCCTGCTCTCGCCGCCTCTACTGCCGCGTTTAACGCGAGTATATTGGTCTGGAAGGCTATGTCGTCAATGGATTTTATAATATTTTGTATCTCGTCGGATCTTTCCTTGATATCGTCCATAGCCTGGAGCATACGCTCCACCTCGCCGTTCTGATACTCTATCTTATCAATTCCCGACTGGGATACCTTAGTTGCCTCCGAAGCGTTGTCCGCCGTTCTTTGTACCTTCTCGGCAATCTCGTTTATGGTAGCTGACAGCTCTTCTATTGCGGCGGCCTGTCTTGTTGTGCCCTCCGCCAAGCTCTTGGAACCGTCCGCTATCTGTGACGCGCCTATCATTACATCGTTTGAGGATTCGCCTATATGGGAAATTATCTCGTTAAGAGATTCCTCTATTTTGATAAACGAGTCGCTTATGGCGACAAAGTTTCCTATGTAGTGTATACGCGGCTGTGCCGTAAAATCGCCCTGCGCCATCTTGCCCAAAACGTAGTTTATGTCTTTTATATAGTTGTTAAGATTATGCTTGGTTTTTTCAAGCTTATGTACAAAGTCGCCGAGTTCGTCATTGCCGAATTTGAAATCCACATCGGGTTCATCAAGATCGCCGCGGCTCATACAGTCCGCCAATCTTTCCGCCGCCTGAATAGGCTTCAGTATAAGTCGAATAGAGATAAAGCTTATCAGGAAAAGGAAAACTGCTGCAACGCTTACCGCTACTATGATGGACGTAAGAATCATTGCTTTTTTGAGTTCGTCGGATTCCGCTGATGAAATAGCGGCAAGATAAGCCCCCGCTGGATTCTCATCAATATCATTGAAAACGCTGTAGCAAACATAGTGCTTTTGTCCGTTGATATCTGCCGTTCCTTCATATTGACCGATTCCGTCAAACAAGGCCGCAGATACGTATTCCGGCATTTCCGATCCGACCAGTCTTTCCTCGTTTTCGTCAAGAATAGTGGTTGCGTAGCGTGTGGTTCCGCTGAAAATGGTAACCTCGTTGCCCAATTCAAGCTTTATCTGGTCGATCCAGCTGTTATTGTCCATTTTCATTCCTATGACCACCGCGCCCCTGATAATACCGTTCACTTTTATGGGTTTGGTAAGCTGTATGGTAAGACCCGCCCTTGAGTCGTTGACAAAACCGCTGTAACCTGCTCCGCCTATTCTCTCCAAAGTAATGTCCGCCAAGTTATAATTTCCGGTCTGCCAGTATACTTTTCCTTCTTCATTATAAAAAGCGGCAAAGTCGGAGTCCGTTTCCTTCGCGTTACTCCAGGTTGCATTGGCGTTAAAGACGTTTTCCTGAGAAATTGCTCCGGAAAGCTCAAGCGTGTTATAAATATCCTGGAATCTGTTCAGGTGCTCTTCAAGGCGGTGCATTATAATATTGAGTCCCGACCGCGCCTGCATAAGCATAAGCGAATCGCTGTGAGCGGTGGCACGGAAAATTGTTACTGTGTTTACTATTGCAACTGTAAGCGCCAAACACATAATAACTGACAGCAAAAGCTTTCTTCCTATTCTCGAATTCATTGTTTTAACCTCCTTGGGTACGGAACACCGATATTTATATTAGCGGCTGTCTGAAAAGCCGCAATTTGAACAATTTTTACTAACTGCGAACGCCTTCTACATCAAAAACGCTCGGAATACTTTAGTATTCCTGCGTTTTTTTACTTAAAATCGTCACGCATTTAGCGAAATTGCACTAATCCCACCGTTTAAAAGGTGATTAGTATAAATTGCTGTGTTTTCAGATACGCCCTAATAACCGACCCGTTGACTTGACAAAAGAACAATGTTGGATAGATTGTGTAAATCCAATGATATAATTTTAACATTGTTTAGTCAGAATGTCAATACAAATTTTGGGAAAGATTGAAAGATATTTTTAATAAGCAGTTTTATGGTTAAAATATTTTAATCGGAATTTTATCCTATTACTGTAAAAAATTATGAAAAAGTATTCACAAGATGTTTTTTTTATGGTATAATAACCTCAGACTGCGGAAAAAGGAAAATATTATTGTAACGTCTGAGAACATTTTACCTTTTCAGAGGAATCAAATTTTGCGTTGCAAAATTCTCTTTTTATGGTATAATAACCTCAGATTGCTGTAAGGAGACTTTTAATGGAAACGGAAAGTTACTTATACTAATAACCATTTGAATTGTGGATAAAATCCACAATTCAAATACTT
>CANDLP010000299.1 GCA_947385505.1 uncultured Clostridia bacterium | reverse complement strand
GAGATGACGCTCCGTGACTGGAGTTCAGACGTGTGCTCTTCCGATCTAAGTTCCGATCACATATACAAAAAGAAACGTGACCGGAGAAAAATCTAAAAGCAACGATCCCAGAACCGACACCCTGACCCTCACAAAGGAGGCCCAACAATTTCTTAAAACCCAGAAAGAAATTGAAAATACGCAAAAATCAAAAAAAGACGAACACAAAGACGATCTTCAGCGTTTTCTCGAAAGCCTTAATCAAGAAAACGACGATGACAAGAGCAGCAGCTTTCTGGATATCGCAAAGTGTATGAAAATAGCCAGACGAATACAGAATGGCGACAAGGTTCCCCTTAAGGATATAAAATTCCTCGCAAAAAAGGAACCAAAGCTGTATATGATGGCAATGACCTTTAAAAGGAACGATAATCCCAAGCCGAAAAAATACAAGACGGTTCTTGATAAAAACGATACCAAGTCCGACGATACAAGTATGCTCTCTCAGACAGAAAGCGCGAGCGGCGGAATGAGCGCTGAGATGCTAACGGAAGGTCTTGGGGAAGAATAATATCTTGTCTTTCCAAAGTTGCCGATAAATCCGCATATTGATTTACAGTAAATATATTCTGATAAAATACCTTTTTTTGTCATTGTTGTTTTATACTAATTTCATGGGCAAAATATTGACTTTTATACGCTTATATGCTAAAATTTTATTATTGAAATTAACCGTTTACGGAGGTGATCGCTTGAGCAAAATAAAGCTTGCCGCGTTGTTTATCGCGTTTTCTTTGGCTTTATGCGGCTGTAATACCGCAAATGACGATCCTTACATATCCGATCAAAATACGGTGCCCAGTATCGGAAGCGTATATGATATAGACAGCGAATCCGTTGTTGAAAATAAGCCTGTTCCCGAAAGCGGCGACCAAACCGAAATTACTGTCGCTGTCGAAACGGAAAAATCGGAGGAATCAAAAGTTATTTCGGAAACAAGTCCGAAGGCACCGGAAGTAACCGCTGCATCAGATTCGGAAATCACCGAAAAAAGCGGGGAAAGTACCTCCTCTACAAAAAAGATCGAAAAAACCACGGTCAGCGAAGCCGATTCCGAAAATGAAAGCTCCTCTTCGTCACCTCCGTCACAGAGAACAACATCGGCAACTACCGCCGTTACACCTTCCCAACAGACTACTGCCGCAGTTCAGACAACTGCCGCGCCTCCTCCCGAAACCACCGCTGCTCCTCCCGCTCCGCCTTCCCCCGCAACCGTACTTACTTCGGCGGCGGACGGTATTTTAACGCAGGCCAACGACCGTTCGGTAATAGATTACAGCCATTCGTCCGACGGCTATGTTATGGCAAAATACATGGGACCGGTAGAAAAAATCAAGATACAAATAACCACGCCTTCGGGCACAAATCAAAACTATAACCTTAAATCTGACGGTACTTATGAATCCTATCCTCTTACGGGGAGCAGCGGCACCTATACCGTAAACGTACTGGAATTTGTCGGCGGAAAAAACTACGCGCTTGTCAACACCGTAACTATCGATGTAAATCTGTCAGATCCCCTTTCGCCTTTTCTCAGACCCAGCCAGTATGTGAATTTCTCCGCAGGAGACAGCGCCGTTACCCTTGCTTCACAGCTTTGCGCAGGCGCTGCCAACACTTTGGAAAAGGTAGACAAAGTGTATTCATGGCTTGTTGACAATGTGGTTTACGACCATGAATTTGCCGCCTCGGATATAGCGGGCGGATACGCGGGCGATACTTATAAGGTGGTAAATCAGAAAAAAGGCATCTGTCTTGATTACGCCGCGACAATGGCGGCAATGCTCAGAAGCCAGAACGTACCCACTCAGGTGATATCCGGCAACGTTACCGACGGCGGCTTCCACGCTTGGGTCAGCGTATACGTTCAGGACGTGGGCTGGGTATACGCAGGCGCGATTTACTTTGACGGAACAAATTGGCACAGAATGGATCCCACCTATGCGGCAAGCTCTAAATCCAGTCAGTCGATACTGGATTTTATCGCAAACGGAAACAACTATGTAACCAAATACATCAATTAACAAGATATAAATATCCCCGAAGGAGAAACGAAATGGCAGCTAAAACGCTTAGCCCCGCTTACATATGCAGATTATTCGGCGAACTTTACGATACGGTAAGCTCGGGTATGTCCGTAAACGACGGAATATATATGCTGTTAAGCGACAATAAAAACGATACCGTCCTCAAAAGTCTGCTTGACGATACCTCCAAGGGCGGCAAGCTTTCCGAGGCGGTAAAAAACACGGGAGCGTTTCCCTCCTATGCGGAGGAAATGCTGAAAATAGGGGAACAAACGGGACGCCTTGACTCAGTTTTGATGGGACTTTCGGAATATTACGCAAGACAAAAGGAGATATCCGAAAACATTAAAAACGCAGTCGCTTTTCCTCTGATTTTGCTTGTTATATTGGCGGTGATAGTAATACTGCTGCTGACAAGGGTTTTACCGATATTTAACGATGTTTTCGCTCAATTGGGCGTATCAATGTCGGGAGCTTCTGTATTTCTTATGGATTTGGGTTCCGCAATACAATCATACGCTTTTGTTATAACAGGGGTTGTAATTATTCTTACGATACTCGCAATAATTTTTTACAGGCTTCCGAGTACGCATGATAAAATGCTCTCCCTTTTTAAAGGAAAAAAGCTTAAAAACAAAATGTCCTCCGCAAATTTCGCTTCCGCTATGTCAATGACAATTTCCAGCGGTATGGACATTGACGATGCCCTTGAAATGTCAAAAAAAATATGCGACTCCGACACCGGGAAAAAAATATCCTCATGTCAGGACTATATGAGAAGCGGACAAAGCTTTGACAAAGCGATCCGCAAGTCGGATATTCTTGACGGAATAAGCGTGAGAAGATTAACCGTAAGCTTTCAGACTGGAAAAACCGACGAGACTATGAAAAAAATCTCCGAGGATTATTCTAAAAAAGTCAATGACGCAATTGATGAAAAAATCAGCAGAGTTGAGCCTGTGCTTGTAATAATAATGTCGGCAGTGGTGGGATTCGTTTTGTTTTCGGTTATGATACCCATGCTGTCGGTTATCACTTCAATTTAATCTTTACAGCAATAACAGGAAAGGAAAATATGGGAATGAAATTAAAAAGCAGTTTCCACCCTTTTGTAAGATATATTCCCTTTGTTATTGTCTTTTTACTTATTCTTACCATTGTTGTTTTTTCCATATCGGATATTAACGGCACCTCGGAACGTGAAGGACTGACGATAACGGAAAACAGCGTAAGACGCGCCGTTATAACATGTTACGTCCATGAAGGAAGTTATCCCGCGGATATAGAATATTTAAAGCAAAATTACGGGCTGAAAATAAGCGATGAGTACTCCGTTTACTATGATATTTTTGCTCCGAATATAATGCCTAACATTACGGTTGTAAGAAAGCAGGTGAACGGTTGAAAAGCAAGTTTCACTCGATAGATTCTCTATTTGTACTGCTCCTGTTCGCCTTATTTGTAATTACGGCGCTGTTTATAACCGTATCAGGCGCCGCCGCTTACCGTAGCGCTTCGGTTCAGATGGAGGAGCGGTTTAATAAACAGACCTGTATCAGCTATATAACCGCCAAAATACGCGCAAACAATGAAGCGGATAAGATCACAATAAGTAATATGGAAGGTATAAGCGCCCTTTGTATACACGATAATATTGACGGTTTAAATTACAACACATATATATATCAGTACGAGGGAATGGTGTGTGAGCTTTTTTGCAGCGCCGATATTTCTCTCCCCCCTTCCGCGGGCACACCGCTTACTCAAGCTAAATCTCTTTCATTT
>CANDLP010000298.1 GCA_947385505.1 uncultured Clostridia bacterium | reverse complement strand
GATGACGCTCCGTGACTGGAGTTCAGACGTGTGCTCTTCCGATCTTATGCTTTACTGCGATCTCACATACTAAGTGAAAAACACCATTTGGCAATTCTTTTCCTCTTTCCAAAGTAATGCCGTCCAATTTATTTAATCCAACATCATACGCATCCCATAATTCAGCCATTACAACCTCTCAATTTCTTGTTTTTATACTGTTTTCGCTTTAAATATAGACATTGTCTATATTTAAAAGAAATTAGTATTACAGCATTTCCGTCCGGCGTAAATTTCCTCTAAAACAATTTTACCACACTTTTTCCGATATTTCAAGTTGACATTTTCAAAAAAATATGGTACAATTTTCACGGTAAAGCATAAACTGTATCGTAATTAAAAATCGTATTCAAAGACTATGATCGGTCAGAGTAAA
Source organism: uncultured Clostridia bacterium (assembly GCA_947385505.1). Lineage (GTDB taxonomy): Bacteria > Bacillota > Clostridia > Oscillospirales > Ruminococcaceae > Ruminiclostridium_E. Next base: position 3,444 of record CANDLP010000298.1, on the reverse strand, counting down.
GCGTATCCCGTTTCACAGAGAGCCGCGGAAGCTGAAAAGCGGTATTCGGAGCGTTTGAAGGTGCGGCCGTGAGCCGGCGGAAGGAAATTTCAAGTATTTCCGCCCGTGTCCCGCGTTAAGGGTTAAAGCCTTTTTATATAAAAAGGGAAATCGGAGTGGAACCGTGACAGAAATGCCGCCTTCGTAAAAGAAGGGCGGTCTTTATTTTTTATGGTACACTTCTGCGGTCATTGAACCGGAAAGGAACGGTTATTGCAATGTTTGAACAATTAAAAGCCGAGCTTGATTCTATCATAGAACGCGACCCCGCGGCAAAAAACAGAATAGAGGTATTTCTTCTCTACCCGGGGTTTAAAGCTATAAGAGCCTATCGGAAAGCACATAAACACTATTTAAAGGGACATTTTTTCCGCGCGAGGGCAATATCTCAAAGAGCCTTAAAAAAGACGGGAATAGAAATACATCCGGGAGCCACAATAGGAAAAAATCTCTTTATCGACCACGGAAGCGGTGTGGTAATAGGCGAAACAACCGAAATAGGAGATAACTGCACCGTTTATCAGGGGGTAACATTGGGCGGTACGGGAAAAGAAACTGGCAAGCGACACCCCACACTGGGCAACAATGTCATGGTGGGGGCGGGAGCAAGAGTATTGGGACCCTTCAAGGTGGGCGACAACAGCAAGATTGCCGCCAACGCGGTGGTGCTGAGCGAGGTGCCGCCCGACTGTACGGCAGTGGGCGTCCCCGCCCGAATTGTCAAGCGCGACGGAATACGCGTGGGAGATCTTGATCAGATACATTTTCCCGATCCCGTTTCTCAGGAAATGTGCGGCATAAAGAGGGAGCTTGATAAAATACTGGAGGAAATCGAGCATTAGAACATGTTCTATTGGAACAAGTTCTTAGTTTTTCGGTGTTTTTGTCGGCTGCATTGCCGCGAATTAAAATACTTTAATAAACAAAAGCATAAAAAGAAAGGATAAGGATAAAGCTATGAAAATCTACAACACAATGTCCAGAACAAAAGAGGAATTTAAGCCCATAAACGGCAAAAGAGTCAATATTTACGCCTGCGGTCCCACCGTTTACAATTTTATCCATGTGGGCAACGCAAGACCCCTCTGCGTTTTCGATGTACTGCGCAGATACCTTAAATACAGGGGATACGATGTTTGCTATATCCAGAATTTCACCGATGTGGACGATAAAATCATCAGGATAGCCAACGAAAAGGGCATTTCACCATTTGACCACGCCGAAGCTATGATTAAGGAATATTTTACCGACGCCCGCGGTCTTAACGTGCGTGACGCGGATATTCACCCAAAAGCCACGGAAAGCATGGATATTATTCTGGATATGATAAAAAAATTGATTGATAAAGGTTACGCGTATCAGAGCGGCGGAGACGTTTATTTTTCCGCCAATAAATACCCCGAATACGGCAAGCTGTCCCATATGCCCTTGGACGATCTGAGGGCGGGGGCAAGCGAAAGAGTGGGGCAGGAGGGGGAGCAGAAGCGCGACCCCATGGACTTCGCCTTATGGAAAGCGGCAAAGGAGGGCGAGCCCTTTTGGGATTCACCCTACGGAAAAGGCAGACCCGGCTGGCACATAGAGTGCAGCGCAATGTCCGGTCACTTTGTAAACGGCACCCTCGACATTCACGGTGCAGGTGCCGACCTTATCTTTCCGCATCACGAAAATGAAATAGCCCAGTCCGAGTGCGCCAACGGCTATCCTTTGGCAAACGTATGGATGCACGTAGGAATGCTCAATATCGATAACCGCAAGATGAGCAAATCAAAGGGAAACTTTTTCCTCGTAAGAGAGCTTGCGGATAAATTCGGCTATGAGACCTTAAGATTTATGCTGTTGCAAGTACACTACCGCGCCCAGCTTAATTACACCGAGGAGGTAATGGAAAGCGCGATAGCGTCCCTCGCAAGGCTCAAAAACTGCCGTTCCTCCCTTAAAAATGCTGTTCAAGCCGCAAAGGACGGCGAAGCGGGCGAACAGGCGATTCAAATTGCCGAAAAAAGAAAAAATCAGTTTATTGAAGCGATGGAGGACGATTTAAATACGGCAGACGGCATAACGGCGGTTTTCGAGCTGGTAAGAGAAATAAACACCGCCATATTAGATAAGGAATCAACAAAGGGCAGCCTTAAGGTGTTGGAGCAAGCTTTTGAAGAGCTTGTCGGCGTGCTCGGTATTCTTTTTGAAAAAGAGGAGGAAATTCCCGATGATATTCTGGAGCTTGTTCAAAAGCGTAAGGAAGCAAGGAAAAATAAGGATTTTGCTCTCGCGGACAGCATAAGGGATGAAATTGCCGCAAAGGGATATATTGTTGAAGAAACAAGGCAGGGCACAAATATTAAAAAAGCGTAATTCCCTATTTTAAGGCAATTTTCGGAAAAACTGAAAATTGTTACCGAATTGTTACCGTTTTTTCACTTGACTTTAGGACAATTTACCTATATAATATATATCAGTAATGCAAATTCCGAATTACCTGAAAATCCGAAAAGAGTTGAAAGGATATAATATAAATGACGTTAAAAAAAACCTTGGCGTTTTTTTCCGCCGTTACCGTGTCGGCGCTTTTATTAGGCGGCTGCTCTTTGTTTGGGGGCAATGTAAAAAGTGCGGTTCTTGATTACGATTTCTCCGAAATGGAGCTTATTCAGCTTCAGGAACCGGAGGAAGGCCGCACGGCGGCGGTGATTAAAACCTCTATGGGTGATATAACCGCGGTACTTTACCCCGAATACGCTCCGAAAGCGGTTCAAAATTTTGTCAACCGCGCCAATGAAGGCTATTATAACAACACAAAAATATATGAAAACTATGAAAAGCTTTTTGTGGCTACCGGTTCCTCCAATGACGGAACAACAGGCGCCACTGACGACGGAAAGCTTATTGAAAATGAGTACTCGCCTAAATTATGGCCTTTTAAGGGAGCGCTTTGCGCCTATTCCCTCACTACCGGCTGCTTTGACAGCAGATACTTTTTCTGCAACACCTATGAGGAATTTACCGAAGAGCAGATCGCCGATCTTAAAGGCATACAAAGAGACGGAGAACAGCTTTTCCCCGACGAGCTTGTGAACGCATGGGTGGAGCACGGATCACTCCCCAACCTGAGCGGATTCTATACCGTGTTCGGTCAGATAGTTGAAGGTATGGATGTGCTCCAAAAAATATTGGACGCGGATTACAATACGGAAACCTACAAGCCCATTGACGATATAATTGTATACAGCGTTGAAATAACGGAATATTCTAAGTGACAAATGACGGCTTTGTGCAAAAACAATGTGCAAAAGTCTTTAAAAGGAGTTATCATGAATAAAATCACAAAAATTGTCTTTGCGGTTTCTGCCGCGCTCTCGCAGATCGGAAGAGCACACGTCTGAACTCCAGTCACGGAGCGTCATC
>CANDLP010000297.1 GCA_947385505.1 uncultured Clostridia bacterium | reverse complement strand
GGGTGTACTCTTCGTTTGTGGTAACAGGAGTATCGTCCTGTCCCTCCGTGTTGCCCGACTGCTGGCAAGCGGAAAGCGAAAGCGCTATAGATACGCACAGGGCAGCCGAAACCAATGATTTTACTGTTTTTCTCATACTCTTTTTTTCCTTTCTGTTTTAAATGTATTTAACTAATAACTCGTTTTACCTAAAAACTCTTCTTTAAAAACATAATACATCATTTATAAAAAATGATGTATTATGCGGTTATTTATTTTTTTGGAGAATCAATTTGCGTCAGCCGCCAACAGAAGCATTGATCTCGCTAAGTCGGCTGTCAATTATTCCTTCGTTTGCAGCTCGGAGAGTTGTAAACGTGGCGGGATTTCCATCGGAGTCCAGACAGTTAAGATAAGGGATCTGCGTAAGGCAGTCAACAGGGTTCTGAACCGTGCTGCCGTCAACTATATCCTGACCGATTCCGGCCTTGAAGTCAAATACGGGAGTGAGAACTCCGCCGTACTGAAGCTCGTCAAGAAAATCAAGGATAGCGTCGCTGTAACCGAGATAGTCGGTTTTAAGCTTATCGCGGCCGATCGCGGCTGTTTCTTCATCGTACTGAGTAGCCAGAACGCACTGTGTCCATGCGGTAAAGCCGGCAGTATTGGGAGCACCGTCGCAAAGCATGAAAGAGTCAATCTTGGCGGTGTGATAATACTTATCGCTCTGGGGATCCTTGGGGAAAGGCACACAGAATACTTCGTCCTCTTCCCACTTATAGCGCTTGAAATAAGGCTGGAATTCATCCTTGATAGCGTTGGAAAGAGTAGCGTAAAACAGCGTATCACCGGTTACCCAGTTCATAACATTCTGACTCCAGCCATTAAGCTCATGACGGGGATAACGGTAGTTTTCCTTATATAAAGTGTCGATAACGGTACTCATTGCTCTTTCGATATCCGCATTGTAAAGGTTTGATTTAAGCTTGCCGCCTTCAATGCCGATAAAAGGAACGCCGGTTGTGCTGACGATTCTGTCGGGAACCTGCCATCCGTCGATACAGAATTTGTTGTTATCCGGATCGCTGAACTTGTCGCACATTTCAAGGAATGTGTTCCAGTTCCAGTTGCCCGCTTTATAAAGCTCATAAGGATCATTAAGACCGTTTTCGGCAATAACGCTCTTTCTGTACCAAAGAAGCTGATCAAGACCTACAACGGTTATGGCGCAGTAGTTTTTGCCGCCCCACTCAAACATTTTCATAACGTCCCTTGTGGGATCCCAAGCCGGATCGCTGAAATCAATGTACTGATCGATTGGCTGAAACAGGTTTTTCCATGCCGTATAGGGATAGTTGATAATCTCAAACTGGAATATGTCGGGAGACTGACCGCTCACCACCATTTTGCCAAGCTGATCGTATCTTGCCTGATAATCAACCTTAATGTAATCAAAAATATTGTTGGCGTCGTTGCCGTAAGAGGTGTCTCCCTCTTCGGGGATTCCGTAAACCGTTTTGAACAGCTCGGTTGAAGCCTGTGTTTCATCGATAGCCCAGTGGGAAAGCCAGCGTATCTTCTTTTCCACTTTAATGCTTGAGTCCACCTTGTCTGTAAGAGACTTTACATGGTTCAGCAAAGGCTCGTACTGCGCGTTGGTGGTCACTTCAGGGTCGTTGTCCGCAGACCCGTTTGCCGACTCGCTGCAAGCGGTTATCGACAGTATCATGGAAAGACACAGGGCTGAGGAAACTACGGTTTTTAATACTCTCTTCTTCATTTTTCCTCCTATAAAAATAATTTATAAAACCCGCCGGGGTATTAAATATACTAAAATATATTTCCTATAAAAATTATATCTTTTGATTGCATAAAAGTCAAGTTGCTATTTTACAAATTAAAGAAAATTATTTAGGTAATTCTGCACAAATAAACTTAAAAAATAAGTTTTTTAACCCTTAATTTAAGTAAAAAAGGCAAGAAATCCATAAACTGACTTTTTAAAATATAGTATACAAGCTCCCTTTACAAACGGAAAAAAATATGCTATACTAATAATAATTTAATAACAATAAATCACTTTGACTGAAAGGCTAAAATTATGAAACTTATATATGCGATAATAAACAACGACGATTCCCACGCGGTATCCACCGCTTTGACCAAGGGCGGTTTTTCAGCCACAAAACTGGCTTCCACAGGCGGATTTCTTATGGCGGGCAACACCACGTTTTTGGTTTGCTCGGAAGATGACAAGGTGGACGAGGTAATAGACATAATACGCGACCACAGCCGAAGGAGAAAGCAATTTGTTCCTTCGGGCGCTTCTTACGACGTGGGCAGCTATACGGGATTTCCCGTTGAGGTAAGCGTGGGCGGAGCGACAATTTTCGTCACCGATATAGAACGCTTTGAAAAGGTGTAAAACTTTTAATAACAAAACAAAGAAAATGTCGAATTTTCACTCTTAAAAAGGAAAGGCGGATTACCAAATGGAAATTTACGGCAATAAAGAAGCGGTAAATCGGCTTTCCGAATATCGCGCCAACGAACGTATGCCGCATTCGCTCCTTTTTTTCGGCGACCCCGGTACCGGCAAGCGCACTCTCGCTTTTTATACGGTAATGCTGTACCTTTGTGAAAAAGGCGGTAATACGCCCTGTATGAAGTGCCATAACTGTGAAAGAACGGAAAAGCGGATACATCCCGACGTGATATACGTGGACGGTGAAAAAACTTCAGTGGCACAGTTAAGAGAAATTTTAAAGGATTCGCACGGCGCTTCGGTGGAAGGCGGCATACGCGTGTATATACTGTCGGAGTTTCAGGTTTTGAACAGAGAATGTCAAAACGCGCTGCTGACTCATCTTGAAGAGCCTTCGGATAACGTCAGATTTATACTCACGGCTTCCAACAAAAACGGCATTCTGCCCACCATACTTTCCCGCACAGCTTTAATAAGGACATCGCCGCTTTCCGCCGAAGAATGTGAAACTGCCCTTACAAAAGAGGGAATAACCGACGGGGAAGCGGAAAAACTGGCGCATACGTATAAGGGAAATCTCGGACTTGCGCTAAAGGCGTTGGAAAACAAAAATACCGATTTATATTTTGCTTCCGTAAGGGCATACGCCGAAGCGGTATTAAAAGGGGACGAATACGCCGCTCTGTACGTGTCGGCAAAATTGCCTCAGCCGAAGGAGGACAAGCGCGAACCGATACGGATACTTATTACGGAGACGGCTAAGCTGTTTCACGACGCTCTTATCGCCGCCGAGGGCGGAAAAGCTTCCTGCGGCTGTGACAGCGGACTGTCGGAGCGGCTGGCGAAAAAGTACCCTTTAACGGTTCTGAACGGGCTTTGCGAATTGACACAGCGCTTTTCGTATATAGCCTCAAAGGTGTATTTTAACACCAAATCGGCATCGGACGCTTTTACCGCCGGAATTTTTGAAAAAGTGAAAGGATAAATAAATGACCGAAGTTATAGGAGTACGTTTTAAAGACGTAGGCAAAATATATTACTTTTCCCCAAACGGAACTAAAATTGACGTGGGGAAAAAAGTAATTGTGGAAACCGCAAGGGGCGTTGAATGCGGAAATGTTGTTATAAGCAACTTTATGGCGGAGGACGAGGAAATTGTGCACCCCCTTAAAGAAATTTTCCGCGTGGCTACCGATGAGGATATCGAGACGTTAAACAGAAATATCGCCCGAAAAGCGGACATAATGAGGGTTTTCAGCGAAAAGATAGAAGAGCATAAGCTCAGCATGAAGCCAATCGACGTGGAGTGTACATTTGACAGCGGAAAGATAATGTTTTACTTCACCGCCGAAAGCCGGGAGATCGGAAGAGCGTCGTGTAGGGAAAGAGTGTGCA
>CANDLP010000296.1 GCA_947385505.1 uncultured Clostridia bacterium | reverse complement strand
CCAGCTCTTTAAAGACCCCCTCCGCCTCCTTTTCTTTTCGGGAATCCTCCATTCCGAACAGATCGTCCACAGATATTCCGAAAATCCCTGCTAATGAGGGTATCAACTCCATATCGGGGTAGGTCAGTCCGTTTTCCCAGCGGCTAACCGATTGATAAGACACTCCGAGCCTGTCCGCAAGCTGCTCCTGGGTCATGTCAAGCTTTCTGCGGTTGCCGCGTATATTTTCACCTATGTTCAGTTTCATTGAATCACCTCGTTTATATTGTCGGCCGCACTTTTAGTTTAACATGCGCAGTTCATATTTGCAATAACGCATTAGTTGAGAAAAACTCACTTATATTGTGAAAACAGTTTTTAATCAAAACCACGCGTAAAACGCGTGGTTTGCACTGGCGCTTCAAGCGCCTATTACCGGCTTGCGCCTGAAAGCGCACCGAAAGTTTGGCAACTGCATCTCATTCTCAAGCAGCCGCTTAAGCGGCTGTTCTTTTTGCTTACTTGTTCTTGCTGCCCGTAAACGAGTCGACATACTCTTTCAATGTCAGTTGGTCATTTGCTATATCTTCGGTAAGCTGATTGCGGATATACTCCGCTATTGCCTTTTTATTTTTCCCTACCGTGTCAACATAATACCCCCTGCACCAAAAATGCCTGTTGCCATACTTGTACTTCAGATTTGCGTGCCTGTCAAATATTATCAATGAACTTTTCCCTTTAATATACCCCATGAAACTTGCTGCACTAATATGCCGCGGTATTTTTACCAACATATGTATGTGATGCGGACACGCTTCTGCTTCTATTATGTTCACTTTCTTCTGTTCGCATAACTGTCGCAGTATTTTTCCTATGTCCGCTTTTACCTGTCCATATATTACTCGCCTTCTGTATTTCGGTGCAAATACTATATGGTACTTGCAATTCCACTTTGAATGTGATAAACTATGATTGTCATTCATTTGACTTCCTCCTTTGTTTTTTGATGTGGTTGCCAAACCCACTTCTATTACAACATAGGAGGTTTATTTTTCCTTTCATCTAAAGATTTTTATTCCACCGCTTGAAGCGGTGGTTTATTTTCGCTAAAGCTAACAACAAAAACTTGTCAACCGCTTCAAAAAAACAGTTGACAAGTTTTTGGATTTATGTTAAAATATTTCTGCGGACGATTGAAGAAAACAAAGGAGAAAAAGTAATGGGCGTAAAAGAAGAACTGCTGAAAATATTTGAGGAAAGCGGAGGAAAAGAGCTGTCGGGACAAATTCTGGCCGACAGGCTTCACGTAAGCCGTACAGCAGTATGGAAAGGAATAGTCAGCCTTAACAGTGACGGATACCGAATTGAAGCGGGAAAAGGCAAAGGGTACAGGCTTCTTGATTCCGGAGATCTTCTGTCGGGCGAAAGAGTACGAATTTATCTTCCCCAGGAGCTTCGGGAAAACGAAATAACGGTTCTTAAAACGGTTGACAGCACAAATATTTTTGCAAAAAAACGAGCCGCCGACGGAGCGAAAAACGGCACCTTAATAATTTCAGAGGAGCAGACTAACGGAAGAGGAAGGCATGGAAACAGCTTTTATTCTCCTTCCGCCACGGGTCTTTATATGAGTGTAATCCTCTGTGAGGATTTTTCCAATTGGGACAGCGATCTTATAACAATCTGCGCCGGCTGCAGTGTTTGTATGGCTATTGAAGGGCTTACCGAAAAGAAACCGCTTATAAAATGGGTAAACGATATATATCTTGACGATAAAAAAATATGCGGAATACTGTCAGAAGCTACCTTTGATTACGAAGCCAAAACAATAGACAGCATAGTGGTTGGCATCGGAATAAACATCACGACCCACAGCTTCCCTGAAGGTTTAGAAAAAAAAGCGGGAATGGTAGGCGTACACATAGAAAGAGCAGAGCTTGCAGCCAAGGTGTACGAGTGTCTTTTTAAGTGTTTGAAAAGAACAAGAGAGGAAAACATAATCGAGTACAAATCCCGCTCGCTTGTATTGGGACGCATGGTGGAATTTACAAAAGCCAACCGTTTGTACAAGGCAAAAGCCGTTGATATAGATATGAAAGGTCAGCTTATTGTAGAAACTGAAGAAGGCACTATGACGCTGAATTCAGGAGAAATATCTGTAAAACTTCAGTAAATATATAACCAAAATTAGAGCTTATCTGAAAAATCGCAATCAGCAAAATTTCTACTGACTGCGGACGCTTTCTGTCTCACGCATTTAGTGAAACGACACTAATACTAATAACCATTTCAACACAGGATAAAATCAGAGTTGCAATGGTTATTACACCCGAAGCGCTTATTAACCAGTTAAAATTCATTTTTCTAAATTTTAGTTGGTTAATAGTATAAATTGCTTTGTTTTCAGTAACGTCCTAAAAAATAGAAAAAGAAAGGTTTAGACAAGTGAAAGAAAATACAAAAACAAAAATCAAGACCTCTAATCTGGTAATGATCGCCCTTTTTGCCGCAATAACAGCGGTATTGTCACAGATAGCAATACCAATGCCCTCACAGGTTCCCGTTACCTTACAGACCTTTGCGGTAGCATTATGCGGTTATTGCCTCGGCGCCAAAAAAGGCACTGCCGCAATATTGGTATACATACTGTTAGGCGCTGTGGGTATACCTGTTTTTACGGGATTTAAAGGCGGAATCGCCTGTATCGCTTCGTTTACCGGCGGATTTATTTACGGTTTTTTGCCCTTTGTATTTTTAAGCGGCATATCGGTAAATCGCAGAACAGCAAGGATACTTTTGGGTTTCGCGGGACTTGCGGTGCTGCACTTTTTTGGAGTTTTACATTACTCTCTGCTAACCTCAAACGGTTTTATTGAGTCATTTTTCTTAGTTTCAGCTCCGTATATGATTAAGGACCTAATAAGCGTCGTATTAGCTTATTTTGCGTCAGTCGGCGTGAACAAGGCAACGGCAAAAACTCTTGGAAAGCTGTGAGAATATGCATACAATGGGGTGGCACATGTTTTTTAAACTAAATTTTCTATATCCGCATCAGACAAGCTTGAAATACATCAATAAAACTATCGTATTGGATTTTACCACAAACGCATGCGCTTTCCGATAAATGCAGTAATTCAAACGGCAAGCACCAAGTCGATATAAATGAACAGTTCTGTCTGTCGTATTTAGATTTTTGGCGTAAGATATATGAAGAATGATATTTACATAAAGCAGCGAATGAGTGCATAACGATTTTAACAGTGGCTAATTAAAATTCGTAAATTCTCAAAGTAAATGCAACAGCAGCAATCAAGCTGCATTTATTGCGAAAAAAGTCAGCATTAACTTTAAGAAAAAAGACAAATGTAACAAAAAAGAACGTAAAATACAGACAAAAAATAAAAAAAGATAGAGCAAACAAGCCTGAGGAAATGGCTTCTCAGACTAAATGCAGCATATAGCAACATTTGCTATGATAAGGAAATCAAAAATATTATTTAATATTTTTAATCAGTTTTGGTGATTGAACAACATCTTCAGGAGGGATAAAAGAAGTCCCCCAAGGAATTGGCTAATATTTCTGAATAATAGAATGTAAAAACATCATAAGCGCTTTTACCGTTAAATTGTTTGCGTTTAACAGCGTTAACATGAGAAAAATTAAGTCAACAGTTTCCTGTGAAAAATCGTCAAAAGAAGAACCCTTTGGAACAATATCCCGAAATAATATGTGATTTTTTTCGATATCAGGTTTTTCGCAGGGTGAATTAGATTCACAGTAAAAAATTGGCACTCCAGAAAATTATGTGTAAAAGCAAATCCGATCAAGCAAGCATGATTAGGGATTTCCTCTTAATTGTCATACTCCCGTGGGCATAGAA
>CANDLP010000295.1 GCA_947385505.1 uncultured Clostridia bacterium | reverse complement strand
TGCTTCTCGACCTGCTTAATTTTTTGATGGATCAGGGGATTGTTTCTTCGGATAAAACCTTTGGGGCGCTGATAAATGTTTTTATAACCGGCGTGTTGATTCTTGAATATGCGGCGATGTCCGTTTTTATGTTTTTATCATTAAAAAAACTTGCGGTAATTTTTTGCGAAAAGGATCACTCTATAAACGGCACCGAACTATTATTCATACTGACGCCTTCGGCAGCGGGACTTATGATTTGCACTTTGCTGAGGATTATTATGATAAGCGCTGAGGACGGTATTCCCAAGCTGCTTTACGAAAAATACCCGTTACTGATATTGATTATCCCTTTGATACTGCTTTTATCTCTTTTCTCGGTTTTTTGCGGAGTAAAATTATTTCAGGATATGATTTGCCGCGGCAGGGAAAGAAGCGCCAGATTGGTGCTTGAAAATCAGATAAATGCCATGCGTGAGCATATTGAAGAAACGGAGCGAGTGTATTCGGAGCTAAAGCGGGTAAAGCATAACATGAAAAACACACTTTCGGTTATAACGCGGCTTTCGGACTCGGACAGCGACAATGCCCAAAAAGAATTAAAGAAATATCTTTCGGAAATGGGAGGTGATTTAGATAAAGCGGAGTTTCGATTTAAAACGGGTAATACCATATCCGATGCGCTTTTAAATATGAAATATAACGAGGCTAAACGATGTATAAGGGATTTAGAGATAGAGGCTGATAAGCTGTTTTTTCCAAACAGCTTAAAAATTCGTGGATACGATATAGGAGTTATATTGGGAAATGCGCTGGATAACGCGATAGAGGCCTGTGTAAGGCTCAGGAACAATGAGCCGGAGGCGGATGTTTATATCCGGTTGTTTTCCTCGCAAAAAGGAGAACTTTTGCTTCTTAAAATTGAAAACAGCTTTGACGGGATATTAAACTTCGGAAATCAGGAGGATTTGCCCTTAACAAATAAGGCGGATAAAACCGCACACGGGATAGGGCTGTACAATATCAGAAGCACCGCTGAAAAATACGGAGGAACAATGGATTTTATGGCAAGAGACAGAGAGTTTATTCTGTCTGTAATGATGAAAAATAAAAATACTGAAAGGAACGATGAAAATGAACTTTGGAGTAACGGATAAGCTTACGGAATATTACTTGAAAAGCCAAATCGGCAAAAACAGGGCGGCAAATCAAATTGAAGAAACAGATTTTGCAAAGCAGCTTGCATCTGCAAAATCAGAAACTGCATTACGGTCGGAGAATGAAACAAATAATAGTAAATATTATATGGGCGAGTCCTTTGAGGAACGTCTTAGCAAAATAACGGATCCTGCCGCCGCTAACGCTTTTCGTGAAGCTTATGCACTGAAAATGGCGGGATCAACAGACAATATTTCGCTTCTTAGCAAGGCATACAGCACGGGAAAAGCGGGAGCAGTTACCTTTGAGGACGCATTTTCGCGGTATGATGTTATAACTCATGTGGGAAACGCAGACATTCCGTCATGGAAATGGCAAAGAAACGATTTTCCTTTTTGGAAGTATTTCCAAAAGAATACAAGTGCAGACGCTTTGAACGATTGGGAGCCTAAAGGGGAAAACCCTTCCCAACTTCGCTCCGACCTTCAGAGAAATTACAGCAGTATCGGTCCGGGAAAAATCGCTGTTCTTATGCCTGACAGTTTAAAAGAGAAAATGGACGCCGATCCTGTTTATGCACAGCAGATAGTGGCAAAGCTTCAGGAGTGGAAGGAAGATTACGACCGCTGGAATAACACGGTGGCTGCTTCTTACGGATATAATGCAGCAGAACATCAGGCGAGTCTGAGTTATGTATTTAATCTTGATGAAAACGGAGATGTAAAGAATTGCACGGTATCAGGTTCTGGCGGAACTATCACCGGCCCCACCAAAGAAGAACAGGAGCAGTTTGAAGCGGAGCAGGCGGAAAAGCGCAAACGAATGGCAGAGCATACAAAAATGCTGGAGGAAAGCTCTATAAAACGTGCCGAGGAAGAAAAAGAAGCAATCTTAAGGTATTATGTGAATGCTATGACTAAGGATTCCTTGCTGACCTCGTCTTTTGGCGGCAGCTTTATGGATATGGCAAGCAATTTTAGTTTAACACAAATTATGCTTGGCGGATTATTATAATCATCGTTAAATGGAGGACAACAATATGGCGATTTCAGAAGTAACGGGTTATACAAGTACATATGCAGCAGTGAACAAACCTCAAAGCAACAGAGGGACAGGAAGTACACAGGAATATATAAGCCAAATAAAGGCTAAATACCCTGATGTTAACATAACTGTTGCTGATTTTAAAAGTGAAAAACAGGAAGACAGCTACATGTTTGGCTGTGGTCGGGGAAACAATGTTGTTATTTCATCAAATATTATTGAAAAGATGGCTTCCGATCCCGAAACGGCGGCAAAATACGAGCAAATTATTGCCGAAGCCCCGAAGGCAACCGAGATTATCAAAGAAGGACTTGCCGCTTATGATTCCGAGTTGATAGCATGCGGCACTGCTATTGATAAAAATGGCAGGGTAACCTATTGGAGCATTGGCAGACATAAACCACAGTCTGATAACACGACAACGTCCAATAAAAAGAGTACACAAGAGCAAATAAAAGAAAAGCGTGCAAAGAAGAAAGAAGAGGAAGCCGCAAAGCAAAAGCGATTGGAAAAAGCGGAAACTATGGAGAAGCTTCTGAAAAAATTCCGTACTAAAGCACATGAAATAGCGGCGGGAACAAGTGTAATGCCGAGTAAATACAGTGCGGAAGAAAAAGGCAATAAGCTGGATATGACAGTTTAATTAAGGAGGATTGTGTTATGAAAATAAACAACAGCCATATGTTCTTACAGTTTTTTCAAAAAAAGACCTTTCCTTTTACGGAATCGACTTATCAAAAAGTCGGTTCAAACACTAAAGCTATCAACGATCTGCTGTCCGGAAGAAGAAAAAATTCTTACGGTGTCGAGGGTATGAGAATAACCGGCAGGACAGATTGGAAAAAAATCATCAATGTATCTGACGAAATGAAACAGCATATTTTTAATGATGTTAAAAACGAATTTTATAAATACGGGGGAATATCAGGGAATAGCACTTCAGAAACGGATGCATATTATGACAAAATACATTCTTACATAAAAACAGTGAAAGCAAGCGATAGATCTTCGGCAGCATGGACATTAAGCCAATTGCATTTAGATCTTGCTCATGCTGTAAAAAGCGCCGTTAAGGCAAAGATACCGAATTGGGTTTCCGGAGAGCAGATACCGTCTGATGTATTAGATGAGATTTTCTCAGACGAAAGGATTACATCGTTAATTTCCGGAAAGTCAACAGAAACAAGGGAATTTGATATTAAAGTATAAGGCATTGCAAATCATATAGCAAGGAGAAATTTATATCATGTATATAGGAAACAACAATCATTTGATTTTACAGATTTTTTCAAAAATGAACGGCATAAAATCCAATTCAAATACAAATTCCTTTAAGTCCGCAGTGCCAAAACGTTCCGATGGCTACAAAAACGATCTTGAAGCCTTTCTCACTGGTCATCGCAAAAACAGTTACGGTGTTGAAGGAATGGACGTGACAGGAAGAAACGGAGATTACAAAAAAATTATCCCCGTTTCCGATGAAATGAAAGAACACGTTTTATACGATGTAAAAAATGCTTATTACAAATACAACGGAATGTCAGGAGATAACGAAGCCGAATGGGACGCATACTACCGCAAAAACAACGAATATTACAAAACCTTAAAGGTGGAAGATCGTTTGTCTGCGTGTTGGACTTTAAATCAACTTCATCAAGAAATTTCCCACAGGGTAACAAGTGCTGTTAAATC
>CANDLP010000294.1 GCA_947385505.1 uncultured Clostridia bacterium | reverse complement strand
CTCATCAGATAAATCTGATGAAACTTTGCAGGAGTCTTGCTGCCGAGGGAAAAGCGGTTGCGGCTGTGCTTCATGATATTCCTTTGGCTTTAAAATACGCTGACGATATGATAGTTATGTCAGACGGAAAAACCGTAATGTCAGGCACAACATCAAGTGTTTATAAAAGCGGAGTATTAAACAAGGTTTTTAACATAGAAATAAAGGAAGCCGCTGCCGAAACGGGTATAATATATTATTGCGAATAAGGAAGGAAAACCATAATGCCGTTTACTGCAAAAACGCCCGAATTTATATTTGAAAATCACAACCACGACAGTAAAGAGTGGTTTCATGAGCACAAAAAGGATTACGAAAAATATGTGAAGGAACCCTTTCGGGAATTTGTGGAACAAATCGAACCTTTTATAAAGGAGATCGACAGCGAGATATCATGCGATCCCAAAAGACTTTCCCGAATTTACCGCGACGCGCGGTATTCAAAAGGTATGTCGGTGTTCCGCGATTATGTCTGGTACACTTTCAGCCGTACCAGAGAAAACGCCACTTCTTTACCCGCCTTTTACTTCAGCGTATCGCCAAGCGGTTTTGATTACGGCTGCGGATATTATTATACCACCACGCCCACTCTTGTCGCGCTGAGAAAGCTTGTCATATCGGGAGATTACAGTTTCGCAGCCGCTAAGGAAGCCTATATGCGCCAAAAGGTTTTTACATTGGGCGGAGACCTTTACAAAAAAGACCGTTATCCCGATCAGCCAGAAGAAAATAAGATATGGCTGAATCGGAAAAATATATTTCTCTTTTGTGAAAGCAATGATTTTAAAACGCTTTACAGCAAGTCGCTCCCCAAAAAGATAGGCGATGAGTTTAATCGGATCGCCCCCGTTTACAGGCTGTTTATGAAGGCGGAGCAGATAAGGGAGGATTGATTTTGAAAGCGGCTATTAACGGAATAACATTAATCCTTGATACTCACCCCGATATGTTTTCTCCCAATGCACCCGATACAGGGACGCTTTCTATGTTATCCGCTGTTGAAATAAACAGCGGGGATAAGCTGCTGGATTTAGGCTGCGGCAGCGGTATCGTGGGAATTTATGCCGCCAAGCTTATAGGCGAGGAAAACGTTGTAATGACCGACAGTTCAAAAATCGCGGCGGATTACGCTCGTAAAAATGCGGAAACAAACAATGTGGGCGGAATAAAAATATACTGCGGTGACGCTTACGAAAACATAACCGAAAAGGATTTTACGTTAATACTGTCAAATCCGCCGTATCATACTGATTTTTCCGTTGCAAAAGCATTTATTGAGGGCGGATACAAGCGGCTTGTATTTGGCGGAAAAATGATTATGGTTACAAAAAGGCTTGATTGGTATAAAAATAAGCTGACCTCGATTTTCGGAGGTGTAAAAATAACCGAGATGAACGGATATTTTGTGTTTATTGCCGAAAAGAGAGAGCAAAAAAAAGTTCAAAAGGAAAAAAACAAGCTGTCAAAAAAGCTTTCAAGAAAATATGCTAAATATTAAAATTCTATTGACAAATTAAAAAAATAATGTTAATATATAAATGTAAATTGTTCATAAAAATAGCATATTTGAATATTTACTCCAACGTAAGTCGGGGTATGCGCATTGTTATAAAGTGATGCTGATCAAGATAGATACCGTGGAAGTGATCAATAGCTTTCATCTCTTCTGGAGGTGGAGGTTATTTTTGTTATAATAATTATAAAAGGAACAGGGTAAATGAGGAAGATAGATATATTTGACTCCACCCTTAGAGACGGAGCCCAAGGTGAGGGAATAAGTTTTTCGGTTGACGATAAGCTTAAAATACTTCAAAGGCTGGACGATTTCGGCGTTGCGTTCGCCGAAGCGGGGAATCCCGGTTCAAATCCGAAGGATTTGGAGTTTTTTAAGAGAGCAAAGACATTAAAACTGAAAAACACAAAACTGGTATCTTTCGGTTCCACGAGACGAAAAGGCGTTTCGGTGGAAAATGACGATAGCATAACAGCCATACTGAACACCGATACCGAATATGCGGCAGTTTTCGGTAAAAGCTGGAGGCTTCATACAGAGACGATATTAAGCGTTTCTCCCGAAGAAAATCTTTTAATGATAAGCGATACCGTAAGCTATCTTAAGCAAAAAGGACGTAAAGTCATATTTGACGCCGAACATTTTTTTGACGGCTACAAGGACAATCCGGAATTTGCTCTTACTGTGCTTAAGACCGCAGAGGAGGCGGGTGCGGAGCTGATAGTACTTTGCGATACCAACGGCGGCTGCTTTCCGGACGAAATAGGCAGTATAACCGAAGAAGCGGTAAAAGCGGCTAAGATTCCCATAGGCGTACATTGTCATAACGATACCGGTTGTGCCGTAGCTTGCAGTATCGCGGCGGTCAAATCGGGAGCGGTTCATGTTCAGGGAACGTTTATAGGAATCGGCGAACGCTGCGGCAACACCAATTTGTCCGCTCTTATACCCGATCTTCAGCTAAAGCTCGGCTATGGCTGTATTCCGTCGGAAAGCATGGAAAAGCTTACCGAAACGGCTCGGTATATCGCCGAGATAGCCAATGTTAAGCTGGCAGGAAGTATGCCGTATGTTGGCAGGAACGCTTTCGGTCATAAGGGGGGAATGCACGCTGACGGAGTTGCAAAAGAACCTAAAAGCTTTGAGCATATTTTTCCTGAAACAGTGGGGAACTCAAGAAACTTTCTTTTATCGGAAGTAAGCGGAAAAAGCACGATCTTATCCAAGCTGAAAAGCTTTGACAAAAAGTTGGATAAGTCAAGCCGCGAAACTGTCCGTATTTTAGAAAAGCTTAAAGAGCTTGAAAGTTTGGGCTATCAGTTTGAAGCGGCGGGAGCAAGCTTTGAACTGTTGGTTCTTAAAGAGCTCGGAAGATTTCAGCCGTTTTTTCATATAGAACATTTTCATGTGATTTCGACCCAAAGCTATGGTACTAAGGAAATAAATAAAGCCAACGCAATGGTAAAAATAAAAGTCGGAAACAGATTCGAGATAACCGCCGACGAGGGGGACGGTCCTGTCAACGCCATAGATAAAGCTTTGAGAAAAGCATTGGAGGTGTTTTACCCTCAGCTCAGGAAAGCGCATCTTGTGGATTATAAGGTAAGGGTTATCGCCGCAGGGGACAGTACTGCCGCTATTACAAGAGTGCTTATAGAAAGCACCGACGGAGAAAAAGTCTGGACAACGGTCGGAGCTTCAAAGGATATTATTGACGCCAGTTTAAAGGCGCTTCTTGATTCAATTGAATACTTTCTGCACATAAAAGCGGAGGAAGCAAGAAAGCCTACCGCAAGGAAAACGAGTGAAAGGATCAGATAAATTATGGGTATGACGATGAGTCAAAAAATTCTGGCAAAACACGCGGGTTTATCCGAGGTGAGAGAGGGGCAGCTTATTAAAGCAAAGCTTGATATGGCTTTAGCCAACGACATAACCGGGCCTGTTGCGATAAATGAGTTTAACAAAGCGGACTTTAACGGAATATTTGACAAAAACAAGATAAGTCTTGTGATGGATCATTTCGTCCCCAACAAGGATATAAAAGCGGCGGCGCAGTGTAAACAATGCCGTGAATTTGCCGATAAATATGATATAGTTAATTTTTACGATGCCGGAGAAATGGGAATTGAACATGCCCTGCTTCCGGAAAAAGGGTTGATTGCTCCGGGTGAGCTTTGTATAGGAGCGGACAGTCATACCTGTACTTACGGAGCTTTAGGGGCGTTTTCCACTGGTGTGGGTTCCACGGATATGGCGGCAGGAATGGCTACGGGAGAAGCTTGGTTCAAGGTTCCCAGATCGGAAGAGCACACGTCTGAACTCCAGTCACGGAGCGTCATC
>CANDLP010000293.1 GCA_947385505.1 uncultured Clostridia bacterium | reverse complement strand
AATAATGTGGCTATCGCGTCTGAGGTTGAATTAAGCGGAGAGATTTTCTGGCGAATTTCGGATAAAGGCTGTTCTTTCAGATACGGGGAATACTGGAGCAAAAATTACGGTTATGTCACATTGAACAGCAGCGGCGATATAAGGTCGCATATACAGCCTTCCGATCTTCCGGAATTTGAAAGGGCTTTAAAAAACACTCAGGACAGAGTTATAAACAGTTTTAATATAGTTGTGGGTCTGATAGTTTCACCCCATAAAACCGTTACGGCAAGAGTAAGGGGAAGCGGAATCGACGGTATCGGCTCCGACGAGCAAAGAATGGTTGTAGGCATAATTCATGATATAGACGCCGAATCCGAGCTGGAACGCAGGCTGGAAAGCGAACAGATCAAGAACCGCTTTCTTCTTCAAAGCGCTAAAGACGTTATCTACGAGGTTGACGTACCGGAAAATAAGCTGGTCAGCCTTAATCCCGAAATGGCCGAAGAGCTGTTCGGATTAGGGAGCATGAACGACTTTGACGGAGAACGCAGACCTTATTGGGAAAATATCCACCTCGATTACCGCGAGGGCTTTGTGGACAGATTTTTTGATTACACCCATATGATGATAATGCCCGAACATATGATGACATATGAATACAGGATCAGAAACAAGGCGGGCGATTACATATGGGTTGAGCATACGGCACAGGTTATTTCCCACAGCGGCAATAAAGTGGAAAAGGTAATAGGCCGAATTTCCAATATCAACGAACTGAAGGGCATAGCGCTTGATTTACATTTTAAATCGATGTGCGACGGTCTTACCGGCGCCCTCTTAAAATCCGCTCTTGGCGGACAGTATGACGATGAGCTAAAAAAAGGACGCAAACAGGCTGTCGTACTTTTCAATATAAATCGTTTCAGATTTATAAACAACCAGTACGGCTACGAATTCGGCGACATGGTGCTTAGAAGAGTAACGGAACTTCTATGGACCCATCAGAAAGGGAAATGTATCATAGGCAGAGCCGATGACGATACATTTATAATAGCTATGCTGGCTGTAACTGAAAAGGATCACCCTGAAAGTCAGTTTGTAAAGCTCCTTCCCGTTTTTTCGGAGCCGATTAAAATAAATAACACATATATAAATATTACTTTCAGTGCGGCAAGTTCGATCCCCTCCTCCGAAACGCGTTTTAACGAAGCATTCTGCCAGGCGGAAAAGGCGCTTGCAGTCTGCAAATCGTTAAATCAGGTATATAAAAACTCCCATTTGCCGTACAGCGCCGAGACGGAAGATAAGTTTACGGAACTTTCAGCTGAGAAAACTGACGAAGAAAAACAGGATACAGCAATAAAAAGCTGATATGAGGAAGCAATAACGAACACTTACCTAAGCTTTAAAAAAGGAGAAAATAATTATGGCAGACGATTTCAGCAATATTTCAATAAACGGCAAGGTAAGCGTTTTTGTGGACGAGTACTTCATGTGGGCGAAAGCGCTTGTTACCAAAGCTCAGAACGGCGGAACGGATATAACCAAGGAGGACGTTCTCGCTGAACTTAAAAAATGCGGAGTTACAGCGTGTATTAACGAAAGCAAGATAGACGAATATTTGGCCGACCTGCCGGAAAATAAAAGCGCTATTGTGGCAGAAGCAATTCCCGCCAATGACGGCGAGGACGGCAAGGTGATTTATAATTATGACCCAAGAAACGAATTTAAGCCCTCAATTGACGAGGAAACGGGAATAGTGAACTTTAAAGAGCTGGGCAGAATCCGCAATATAAAAAAAGGTACGCTGCTTGCCACCATAAAATACAATACGGAAGGCTCCCCCGGAATCGACATCAGAGGTGCGGAGATAAAGCCCGCTCCCGGAAAGCCGCCGGTATTTTCGATAGGTCCCGGAACGATACTGAGCAACGATCAGTCCAAGATATTTGCCGCCGACGACGGAAACCTGCGTTGGGATAAGGATAGATTTATAGTTGATACGGTGGTGACAATTGCGGGACACGTTGACGCCTCGGTGGGAAATATTGACTTTGTTGGCGACGTTATGGTAAAGGGCGGCATTTTTGAAGGATATACCGTAAAAGGAAAACGCGTAACGGTAAAAGAAAATGTCACCAATGCTACTGTACAGGCAAGCCAGGCAATAGATATAAAAAGCGGCGCGGTACATTCACAGCTTATCTGCGACGGAGATATTATAATGTCCTTTGCCGAAAACTGCGATATTAACTGCAAGGGGCATTTGCAGTCCAGATCCTTGGTCAACTGCAATGTGCTCAGCGAAGGCGGGGTTACCGTCCAAGGGGGCAAGGGCGTAATAGTCGGCGGCGAATGCATTTCCTATGAAAACATCACTGCCGCTCAGGTCGGTTCTGACAGCTATACAAAAACAACTATAAATTTAGGCAACACTACGCTGCTCCTTAAAAGTCATCATGAGCTGACCGACAACTTTAAAATATTGACCGAAAATTATAAAAAGCTTAAAAACCTGTATGAAAAGCTTAATCAGCTCAGGCAGGTTCAGGCTCTGACGCCACAGCAGGAGGCGGCCCGCAAACAGGCGTTTTTGTTTATTATGAACGAGCGCAACACGCTGGCGGAAATGAGCGCCAAAATAGAGGCCAACGAAAAGGTTCTTGCAAAGAGCAGGCTTTTGCAGCTTATCGTACAGAAAAAATGTTTTCCGGGAGTTTCTATAAAGCTTTACACATCAACCTATGACAATAATATAGAAAATCCTCCCGTTGTATTTTACCTTGATTCCGATAACGAAATCAAGTTCAGAGCGGGGCGGTAGATAAAACAAAAATTTTTCCGAAAAGCATATTTTTTTACAGCCTTAAAAAAACGACAAATTTGTATAAGCTCTTTCATTTTTCAAAAAATATTTTTGCTTGGGCACAATAATTGTAGGCTCTTAAAACGTTTGTATACAACATTTGGGTGTTTTTCCCCGGATTTGGTAAAAATGTCTGGTTTCAACAAATGTAAACGTTTAAGATTATACAAAGTGCCCATTGTAATTTAGGTTATAATCTAATATAATTAAAGTACAAAATTTTTAATCGGAGGAAAATCAAAATGAATATCAAAAAAATCATTGCAGGCTGCGCTGCGTCCGCTTTAGCCGTTTCCGCTATGGCTGTTTCCGCATTCGCAGTTGCGGACGGCGAAGCATATGTACAGTTTGCAGGCGGCGACTGGCTCGCTTCTTTCTATAACGATGGAAAAGAATATGCTTCCTACAACGACACCGTTAAAATCACCGGCAACGGTTCCTACAGCGTAACTGTTCACGCTATAGCTTCCTTTACCGATGAGGAAACCGGCGAACCCGCTACCTCAGAAGGCAGCACTGACTTGGCATTTGCCGCTCTCTCTGTTCCCAACGGCGAGAACCTCTTCCCCGGAATGATCATGACTATTGATTCTATTGAAGTTGACGGTAATGTTGTTGCTTTGGACGGTGTTCCTTACACTTCTTCTGACGACAAGATCGAAACAAGAGTAAACCTTTACAACGAGTGGGTATCCGGACTTCCCGATGACGCCCGTACCGCTGATGGCGATCTTTCCAACGCTACTCCTACGGCTCTTGGCAAGTCCATCGGCGCTTGGAAAACAATGAAGGTCAACTTTACTGTTTCCGGTATCGAAGGTTCTTCCGAAGCTGCTACCGAGGCCGCTACAGAAGCTCCCGCAGGTGAAACCAACAACGTTCCCGCTGCTTCCGACAAGAACAATGCCGACACCGGTGTTGAAGGCGTAGCAGCAGTTGCAGGCGTTGCTATTATCGCAGCCGGCGCTATCATTATCGCTAAGAAGAGAAAGTAATCCTTTTAAGTGAGTTTTAACATCCTCCCTCTTTAGGGGGGATGTTTTTTGT
>CANDLP010000292.1 GCA_947385505.1 uncultured Clostridia bacterium | reverse complement strand
CGAAATAGGGCGGATCACAATAGAAAAAGCTCATCTCGCTGTCCTGCGCTGAGATAAGCTTTTCAAAATCTTTATTTTCAATTACAACTTTTTGTAATCGCCTTGAAGCCTGTTCAATAAGCGGAAAATTAGACCACATACTATGAGATTTGCCGCCGAAACTATCGCACCCGCTTGCATAGCTGTATCGGATCAACTGATAAAACTGTGCGGCACGTTCAACATCACCGATTTCCGCTTTTTCATTGATAATATGGCGTATTCTGTCAAAATCTTCCCGACAGTTAAGTACAAAGCGAAGCCTTTCTATAAGCTCCTCACTGTGATCACGAACGCATGAAAACAGATTGGAAATGTTGGAATTGGCGTCGTTAAACACCTCTTTATCGTTTCCGGGCGGCTTTCCGAACAGTATCCAACCACCGCCGCCAAAGACTTCAATATATCTCTCATAAAACATCGGAAATCTTGGAATAATGATGTCACGACTGCTTTTTTTGCCGCCAATCCAGCTCATGAAGCTTTGCAAATTTTCACCTCCTGTTCAGCTCATTTTAGGACTTTCGTCTATATCCTGATACTCATAACTCCCCGACTTTTCGTTAAAAACAAGCCCTATTTCTTCAAGATCGTCATATCCCCACATTTCAGCCGCAAATTCATAGGCTTCCTTTGTGTGCGGCTCAAAAAACTCATCGTGTACCAATTCTCCGTTTTCAAATTCCGCAGTGCCGACGTTTACTCCCAAATCTTCGTCTGCCCAATAGTATTCAAACTTTATATCGGGGAAATTTTCTGCAAGCTTTTGAATAACAGGCATTACCCTTGACCAAGCTGTTTTAAACTCAACAGTATTATCATCTATCAACTGCGATTCACAGGAGTCCCATTTCGTATCCCAGTGTTTCAGCCGCCATTCATACCAGTCTTTTGCACCGTACTGTTGCTCGTTCTGAAAAGCCGCTCTCCCAAGCTCCCATGCTTCACGATCAATATCGGGACGGTTTTTAAGAAATATTTCTTCTTTTTCTTTCGGAATATTCAGTAAATCCCTTTTCTCCGTCCCAAACATCGTGTAAACATCAATAAAGTCCTTGTATGCTTTTAATCCCTCGTTTGTACGAGTCCCCGATTCTATATTCAGCGACTTGGGCATTGGAAGAATTCTATTGAACTCTATCGCAGAATTTTCACCTTTAACACTTTCGAGAAGTTCGTCATTTCTGCTTTGTTCTCCCGATAGATGCAGTTTGTTAATTACATAATTCGGCATTTTTTGCACCTCCATCAAAAATAATATCCCTAATCCTTTCGCCGATTGCCTTGATAACGGGAATAGATACCGAATTTCCCGACATTTTATAAAGTCTGCTGTCACTTATACCGAGTGCTGCCGCTTTGTTAAATTGTTCGGTTGTAAATCCTTGAGCACGCCAACTCTCCAATGGTGTCAGTTTACGTATCCGAAAATAACGCAGATTCCCGTTTTCATCAACAACCGCAACCGCATAGGCTGTGCGCTCCGACTCAAAGAATTCGCTTTTATCCGCAAGATTAATTACCATAGGACTCATCTCGACCAACACTCCCGAATTTGTTCCTTTAAACTTCGTGATCCCCGAATCGTACCTTGCTAAAATACAGCGTATATAGTCTAAAATCTTGGGATCGGTGTTCAAATCAACGGTATAAAGTCCCGTATGTACGCCTTGCCTTCCGTCTCCTGCACATTGTGTGCAGGCAACTCCGCTGCTGTCGTACACCCTTTGCCCTTGTGTTCCATTGATGACCTTGAGCAAATTTGCGCCGCCGCTTTCCTCGAAACGAAATACTTCTCCGGCACGATTGGCTCTATGATGTCCGACAATGTAAACGCGCTTTCGCTCTTGGGGAAGCCAACCTTTTGAGTTAAGCACGCGCCATTCCACAATATACCCCAATTCAGAAAGAGTAAGGAGAATTTGCCTGTAGGTTTCCCCTTTGTTATGGACAAGAAGACCTCTGACGTTTTCAAGCAGAAAAGCTGCAGATCGCTTATCTCTGATGATTCGGGCAAGCTCAAAGAATAAAGCTCCTCGGGGATCATCAAAGCCTCTTTTGTTTCCACATTGCGCGTAGGATTGGTTATCCTGAATTCGGGATAACCAATCTTATCCCGAAATTTTAATTATCCCGAAATACAAGAATAAATCGCATAATAAGGCATTTAACATATTAAAATTCGGGATAATATTTATGCCCTGTTTATACAGTTTAGTAAGCATTTCGCAAGTTTATGGTGCTTTTTTGTTGCTTTTTCAATAATTTAAGGCGTAAATCTTTGTGTATAGCCAAAAAAATTATCCCGATATTTTAACGATGAAATGCTTTTGTAGTGCTTTTTTATCGTGACTTTCGGGATAATCTTTTTTTCGGGATAAGATTGGCACGGGAATCCGCCGACAAGCAAGTCAAAGTCGGGCATTTCTGCTGTATCAATTCTCGTAATGTCACTGTAATACGCCTCCTTTTCGGTATTGTAAAGGGCTTTGTAAGCTGCGGCTGCATAGGGATCGATTTCACAAAACCCTACACATTCAAATCCTCCGGCTTGTTCAAGTCCGCTGCGGAATCCTCCGATTCCTGAGAACATATCAAAAAATTTAATTGCGATAACCACGTCCTTTCTCTATTTTCTGCCTACATAGACATTGTAGGCTCAAAAACTTCTTCCTGTTCGGAAATCTTATGGAACGAATCCACTTCGGGACAAATTCCAAGACATCTGCCATTGTCGAAATTACAGATAACCGTTCCCGTATCGTCTACTGCTATTACAGTGCCTTTAGTACCGTCTGGAATGGGATTCGGATCATCTCCCATTCGGTCAAGCTGCACACGAGTTCCCTTAGGAAAATTTTTCTTATAGAACTTGATCCATTCATCGCTCATTATTTTCATACAACCACGTCCTTTATTTTATTTTTTTGCAATTACCGCCATAAATCCGCTACATAATCTGCTCCTGAAAACCCTGCTCCCGATCCGAAGGAAACGGCGCTATCGCCTCAATTTTTTCTTTTAAAATTATCAGCGCCTGTTCTTCGTTGTATTCAAGATATTTGCTGTTTTCCAAAGCAAAATCAACACAGCAGTTCAGCTTCAAAAGCTCATCACCGCTAAACAGCCGCTCCTTGTCAACTAATCCCGCTCTTACGGCAAAATTCTCCTTTGCCGAAAGATAATCGCTGTAATAGTTACCCTGACATACCCCATTACCGTCATAGGTACGATCCCAAGTCACAAACTCAAAACCGCTTTGCTCGGAATATTTTGCCGCAAGCACCGTTCCGTTAAATTCGGCAAGGCTGCGATAATTTCCGACCAAACCGCTTGCTTTCAGCGGTTCTGCTTTTTCATAAACGGAGGAATATTCATAAATGTTTTCTGCAATTTGCAGTATCTCGTGGTACTCGTCCCCAACATTTTCGGTAAGAGCCGCAATTGTTCCGCTGTTATAGATTTTCGCCTTAGCGCAGTCGTCCACGGAAACTATCATACAGCCGTCTTTTTCAGAAAAATCAAACTCATTTTTCCTCAGCCATTCCGATATTCCACGGTAAAATATGCTTTTGGACGACTCATGCTTCATGAAAACGACCTCGGTTTTAAGCAAATTGTTCAGACCTAAGAGATCTTTGGTATTTTCAACCGCTTTAATTTTCTCCCACCATTCATTGGTGATATCACAGCATCCATCAATTGTAATCCCGCAATTGCCGATGTCGTTTGCACCAAGCCTTGCAAGCGCCTTTCTGATTGCAATGTCCTCGTTGGGAAGCTCAACAAGTTCCGTTTCTCCCTTATAACTCACTTCTGCCGATATGGTGGCATAAGGATCACAGTAGTAAGGGGGAAACACTGTGCCGTT
>CANDLP010000291.1 GCA_947385505.1 uncultured Clostridia bacterium | reverse complement strand
CATATGAAATGGAGATAAACGCAAAGGTCAATTCATACTGACTGTAAAATACACTGATACTCTGCATTATGCTGACGGCTGTCAAGTTTTTTAAGGAGCAAAGATTTGATTTCAGTTTAGTTGCAATGATCTGGATTTTAAACGCGGTGACGTTCACATATAAAGCCGTAAAGCATAAGAAAAAAGCTTATTATCATAACGGTTTTAAATGTAGTTTGACAAGCAAAATACAAAAAATAATTTCCAAAACACCGATAAATGATAAAAAACACCTCCGCCGTAAGCTTACAATGGAAGCCAACGGCGGAGGTGTTGTGGGAAAGAAAATGTTACAATCAGCGAACCAGAAGCAGAGAATCATCCTGTGCATCATCATCCTTCAGGAATGAAAGCAAACCGATGTCAATACCGCATGCTTTGCATAGCTTAACCACTGTGTCAAGCTTAGGATTTGACACGCCGCGCTCGATATTACCTATACACCTGTCGCTGATGTCGCACAGCTCAGCAAGTTTTTCCATGGAATAGTGATTGTCCTCGCGGTACTTGCGAACCAGTACTCCGAAATCTGCACAATAAGACAAAATTTTCACCTCATAATTATATATTAAGCGATAACCGTGTATAATAACAGGAATTAATCTTCCTGACAAAAAATAAATTACGGTCTGCGCTCTAAATATAACAATATTTGAGGCGTTTTGTATGTCAATAAATATTTAACAAACGGTATGTTTTATGAAATTGATTGTTTTTCTGCTATTCGCCGATCTGTTCCGGAGCGTCAATACGATGATTTGCAACAGCGGTTTTTTTCGGTCAGGATAGCTTGTTTTTCTTCAACAGCATATCATGGTTATTTTATCTTCAATTTGCTCATTTTGGTGATGGCGGGTACGCTTAGAACGTTCCGAAAAGGATTACACACTGTCGTCCCAGCGTTTCTCACGAAATAATATATGTAAGAACGTGCTTTGTTGTACTTTCTGCTTGCCGTACTCACACCGTATTTTTTGGAATATTTCATCTGGGATTGATGAAACTTCATATCCTGTATTATGTTATTCATGAGATACAGCTTTCTATTGCAACACTACAATATGTCTGCATCTAACATTTAAAAGTACTTGACAAATACGATAAAATATGTTAAAATAATTAAGCAGTGTTAATTAGCCGGCGTGATGGAATTGGCAGACGTGACGGACTCAAAATCCGTTGGGGTAACACTCGTGCGGGTTCGACCCCCGCCGCCGGCACCAATAAACAGTTTTCGAGCACAAAAAAGTTTCTGTATAATTACAGGAACTTTTTTGTTTCTTTTTATTTTCAGATACATTATACACCAAAACAAGTTGTAATCTTAAAGAGCCAGCTGTCCTGCTGTTTTGGGGTAAAAATTATTTTTGTATGAATGTGAAGAAAAGGATTGCAGCTATTCAGCGGCACTGCGAAAGAATTAAATCATTTTTGTTTTTTACGAGCATAATCGCCATACTTGTACCATGCATATACTGAAAAGAATTAAGTCTTTTAAAGGAGTGATCTGCATGGGTCTCACATCCGAATCGGTGGGCAGAAATGTCTGCGGCGAATCATTTGTTGTAAATAAACAGGATGGCGACAAGGTTATTGCTTTAGCGGGAAACCCTAATGTAGGAAAATCAACGGTTTTTAATGCGCTTACCGGAATGAAGCAGCATACCGGCAATTGGACGGGAAAAACCGTCTGCAACGCTCAGGGAAGATGCAGACGCGGAGATAACAGCTATGTTATGGTAGATATTCCAGGTACATATTCGCTGCTTGCTCATTCCGCTGAGGAGGAAATAGCAAGGGATTTTATCTGTTTTGGTTCTCCCGAAACAGGCATTCCCGACGCGGTGATAGTGGTATGCGACGCTACCTGCCTCGAAAGAAACCTGAATCTTGTCCTGCAAACTATAGAAATCACGGAGCATACCCTTGTTTGCGTAAATCTTCTTGACGAAGCGGAAAAAAAGAAAATTTCCGTCGATCTTGAAAAGCTGAGCCAAATGCTCGGCGTACCGGTTTGCGGCGCGGCGGCAAGGAGCGGAAGCGGTATTGAGGAAATGATGGAGCGGCTTCCCGAAGCTATAGCGGCTAAATCTCCGCAAAAGCCGTGCGTTGTTTATTCCGAAGAAGTGGAAGCTGCGGTGGGGATACTGTCAGCAGCTCTTGAACCCAAGCTTTGCGGAAAGCTTTCACCGCGCTGGACGGCTTTGAAGATCCTCGAGGGCGACGAAAAACTCCTTGATTCCATAAGCAGTTTTATCGGACTTGATATTGCCGCAGACGAGGAACTGTACAATGCTGCATTCAAGGCGGGCGAACTTCTTGCGGAAAAGGATATAGATCGCACTGTGCTTAAAGATATGCTTGTGACTTCGGTAGTCAGGCAGGCTGAGCGTTACGCTGCCAGGTGTGTAACATTTGAAAAGTCAGACTATTATGAGCGTGACAGGCGGATAGACCGAGTACTTACTCACAAGGTATGGGGTGTCCCAATTATGGCGGCTCTTCTGCTGGCAATATTCTGGATCACCATTGAGGGAGCGAACTACCCATCAGATCTGCTTTTCGGAGCTCTGTTCTCGCTTGGAGATAAGCTTTCGGCTATGCTTGCAAGCATCGGCGCTCCGGCTTGGCTTCGGGAGCTTTTAATAGACGGCGTGTACCGCGTTCTTGCATGGGTAACGTCGGTAATGCTTCCTCCTATGGCGATATTTTTTCCTCTGTTCACGCTTTTGGAGGACGTTGGGTATCTTCCCCGCGCGGCATTCAATCTTGACAGACATTTCAAAAAGGCGGGAGCTTGCGGAAAGCAGGCTCTTACAATGGCCATGGGATTCGGCTGCAATGCCGCAGGAGTGACTGGCTGCCGTATAATAGATTCTCCGCGTGAAAGACTTATAGCAATACTTACAAACAGCTTTGTACCATGCAACGGCAGATTTCCGCAACCGTTCAAATGGCAACATTTAGCACTGTGACGCGGAGGATCACATTTAACGTACGATGAATGAATGTCTTGTAAATTCAGTAAAAACGGCTGCGGAAAGCTCCGCAGCCGTTTAAACGACACGCTGTATTTTTTACTGTATTCGGACAAAAGTTTTTATACAGCTTCTGTAAATGCATTGAACATTTTCTGAGGTTTTCATCCTATCGGGTTACGTGTCAGATAGTTCCAGTTACGGTGAGCACAGTTGTTCCGGGAGTTACTGTCCAAACGCCGGTAACAGGGTTCTGAGCATAGGTTGCGGCAGGAACGCTTATCACTCCTGCTGCGGTTGTAAACACGCCGGTCGTTTCGTCATAGGTGTAGCTTGAAGCGGGAAGCGGTGCTCCGTTAAGAGTTACGCTGATATTTGAAAGCGCAGGATTAAAGGTATCCGTGATATACAGGTTATCTGACGCGTTTGTAGCTGTATTTCCTGTATTCTGAACGGTAATAGTATAAGTTACAACGCCATTTTCGTTTACAGTTGTTGGAGTGAGAGCCTTAACAATCGAAAGATTGGGACTTCCTTCAGCTCTGATGATCTCTTCGTCTGTAACCGGAGTTGTTATAGAGCCGCCGGTAATTGTTACCGTATTATTGATCTCGGAAGCTGCCGCAAGAGGCGCACGGTTGTTTACATTCGTTTCGTAAACTATTGTTGCATTGCTGTTGGCAGGAACGGTAATTCCTGTAAGGGTAAGAGGTTCCGAATCGGTAACTGTGAGAGGCGTTTGGAGGTCACCATTGACAAAGTAGCGCAGAGATTCTGCTCTATAGGTGAGTGGGGTCACAGTCCCAGCTCCGAGCGGATATGCTCCGAGGTCGTCAGTCAAAGTCAACCCCGTAAATGGAGTCGAACCTGAGTTTACGATATTGACGATATAGGTTAT
>CANDLP010000290.1 GCA_947385505.1 uncultured Clostridia bacterium | reverse complement strand
ACCTGCCCGAAAAAGTAAGAGAAAAAATGGAAGAGGCGGAGTCTATGTCCGCCGGCAATACGGGAATGTGGTGCTGTGTAGCCTTTAATTACGGGGGCAGAGAGGAAATCGTAAACGGAGCTAAGCGTGCGGCGGAGCTTTATAAATCCGGTGAAATCACGCTTGAGGAGCTGGACGAAAAAAGCTTTTCGGGGCTTCTTTATACAAGCGGCCTTCCGGCTGTGGATCTTATAATACGTCCCAGCGGTGAAAAGCGGCTGTCTAATTTTCTTATATGGCAGTCGGCTTACGCGGAGTTTGTATTTATGGACGTCTTGTGGCCCGATTTTACGGAGCGCGATCTGATAAACGCTTTAGTGGAGTACGGTAAAAGAGATCGCCGCTTCGGCGGAGTATGACGAAGTGCGATACTTTATTGATACGTAATCCGCGTGATTTTCCAATTGAGGCGGTGCCTCTCATTTAAAGGACGGTTTCTATGTTGACGAGAATAATGACGGCGGTTGTTGCTGTTCCATTGCTGATATTTCTTTTATATCTTGATAATACGGCTGTTATACTGGTGGCGATGACCTTTGCCGCCGCTTTGGCGGTGGGAGAGGTGCTGCTTGCTACCAAATATTTTTCCAATAAAGGTGTGGCGGCGGTATGTATGATTTATGCTACCGCAATGCCTTCTTTTATGTGTATTGATTCAATCAAACGTTTTTTCCCGATGTTGGCTGGGGCATTTTTGCTGGTAATGTTTGTAATAATGCTTTTCGATCACGAAAAAGTGAAATTTGAGGAAATCGCTCTTATGAGTTTCGTATCGTTTCTGATACCTCTTTCGCTTTCTACAATTGTATTTTTGCACAAAAATTTTGACAAGGGCGTGTATTATGTGGTTCTGGCCCTTTTAATCCCGTGGATAAGCGACGCCGGGGCTTATTTTATCGGATCCGCATTCGGAAAGCATAAAATGGCTCCAAAGATCAGTCCAAAAAAATCATGGGAAGGTTTTTTCGGCGGACTTGCCGCCGCAATTGTGACAGCGTTGGTTGTCGGATTCGGTTATCCCTGGATTGACGGATTGATTAACGGCGGTGTTTCATTTAAAGTCAATGTTTTATATTTGGTGCTGATTGCGGTCATTGGTTCAGTGCTGGGAGTTATAGGTGATTTTTCCGCGTCGCTTCTGAAAAGACAGTGCATGGTGAAGGATTTCGGCAATATAATTCCGGGTCACGGCGGAATTTTGGACAGGTTTGACAGCGTACTTTTCGTTGCGCCTTTTCTTTATATCGCTTTTTCGTTTATCGAGCCTGTTTATATGATAGCGTAAATATTGAAGCATAGGAGGAAAAATGTCGAATTATAGCTGAAACTTCTATATAACCTGTTTTTATAAGAGTTTTTCGCGGCAATTGTTGAAAACTATGTTGAAAGTGTTTAAAACTATCAGAGTTTTCAACAGTTAGCTGTGGTTTTTTATAAAAACAGGTTTACTGATTTTATCAGAATGAAGTATTACGGTATACGATGTTAATTTATGTGTTTATATGAAAGATATTGTTTTGCTGGGTTCCACCGGTTCAATTGGAACTCAGGCATTAGATGTTGCAAAACTGCATAATATAAATGTAACGGCATTGTCCGCGGGGAGCAATGCAGAGCTTTTGATCAGCCAGGCGGAGGAATTTTCGCCTAAATATGTCTGTATAGACGATGAAAGTAAATATCGTGATTTAAAATCTGCTTTAAGCGGAAAAGGCATGGAGATTTTATGCGGTAAAGAAGGTCTTTGCGCCATTGCGGCTTTGCCATGTGATACAGTTGTAAATGCAATCGTGGGAACAGCGGGTTTTGCTCCCGCATTATCCGCCGTAACCTCAGGCAACAGGCTTGCTCTTGCAAACAAGGAAAGCTTAGTTGCAGGCGGTGAAATAATAACCGCTCTTGTCAAAGAAAAAGGAATCAGCCTTATGCCGATTGACAGTGAGCACTCTGCGATATTTCAGTGCTTAACGGGACGGGGAGAGAATAAACCGAAAAAGCTGATACTTACCGCTTCGGGAGGTCCCTTCCGTGGCTATACATCGGAAATGCTCAAAAGTGTCACAAAATCTCAGGCGCTTAAGCACCCGAATTGGAGTATGGGCGCCAAGATAACCATAGACAGCGCCACAATGATGAACAAGGGGCTTGAACTGATAGAAGCGGTCTGGCTTTTTGACGTATTGCCCGAACAGGTAGAGATAGTGGTCCACCCTCAAAGCATTCTGCACTCGGCGGTTGAATTTGAGGACGGATCGGTGATAGGTCAGATGGGAGTCCCCGATATGCGTATACCAATTCAGTTGGCTTTGACTTATCCGGAACGCTGTCCTTCCTGTGCAAAACCTCTTTCGCTTTTTGATGTTGCAATGACCTTTGAAAAACCCGATGAAAAGGTTTTCTCTTGTATAGGATTGGCGCGTTCGGCTTTGAAAAAGGGCGGAAATATGCCTTGTATAATGAATAAGGCCAACGAGATCGCGGTCGGTATGTTTTTGAGGGATAAGATAAGCTTTTGTGAAATTCCCGATAAGATAGCATGGGCTTTGGAAAATGTGAGCTTTTCCAAAACGGTTGATTACGATATAATTGTCGAAACAGAGAAAGAAACAGAGGAAATGCTTAATTGAGCGGGTAAATGGTTATAATGAGCATATGCCGAATAATGCGTTTTATTGCAAAGACGATTGTTTTTCATAACTGCCGGGCATTGCCCCTATTAAACTGTACGAAAGGATTTTTTATGAGTTTTGTAATGATTTTATTGGCAATTCTTGCTTTTTGCGCTATCATTATTATCCACGAGATGGGACACTTTTTTGCGGCAAAGGCGTGCGGAATCAAGGTCAGTGAGTTTTCGTTGGGAATGGGACCGCGTATATTTAAAAAACAGGGGAAGGAAACCCTTTACACTGTTAAGCTGCTCCCAATAGGCGGTTCGGTACAGATGGGGGAGGACGAGGAAAGCAGTGACCCGCGAAGCTTCAGAAACCGACCGGTCTGGCAGCGTATTATAGTTCTGGCGGCGGGTCCCGTAATGAACCTTATTTTAGGCATAATAGTCTGCGCAATAGTCATTTTGGTAAGCGGAAAAGCGGTAAGCTCAAGAATAGACAGTTTCAGGGGAGAAACTCCTGTTTCAAACCAATATTTACAGGTTGGCGACGAAATACTCGAAATAAACGGACACACCATCTGGAGCTATATGGATATAGCGTACGCCCTTCAGAACAGTGCAATGAGAGCCGATCCTCAACAGGAATATATGTCATATGATTTTAAGGTAAAGAGGGAGGGCGAAGTAATTACACTGAACGGCGTGAAATTTGCTCTTAATCAGGGAGAGGACGGAAAGTCAAGCGTTATATTTGATTTTTATGTAAGCGCATATCGTGTTAATATCGGCAATATTTTCGTATACAGCTTCAAGGAAGCGGCTACCTACGGAAGACTTGTGTGGGTATCCCTTATCGACCTACTGAACGGAACCTACGGTCTTAACGAATTATCCGGACCCGTTGGAACCGTCTCGGTTATCTCACAGACAGCCACCGCAGGCGCAAATATTAAGGAAAATGTTATAAACCTTATGTCTATTGTCGCGCTTATCACCATAAATCTGGGTATTTTCAATCTGCTCCCCATTCCCGCGCTGGACGGCAGCAGGATAATATTTCTGATAATCGAGCTTATAAGACGTAAGCCGATGAAGCCCGAACATGAGGGAATGGTGCATTTTATAGGGTTTGCGGCTCTGATGGTGCTTATGCTTGTGGTTACCTTTAACGATATAGTAAGACTGTTTACCGGCGGTTAATTTTTGGGAGCATTGCCTTGTGACTTCGGTAAACGGGTTTCACTTCACGAAGGGAAACATTATAAAACGGCTTG
>CANDLP010000289.1 GCA_947385505.1 uncultured Clostridia bacterium | reverse complement strand
GTGTTCACCATAGGCGGTGCGGCTTTGACCGTGTTTGGATACTACCTTGTTGTTACAGGGCAGATAGGTTTGGGCGAGCTTATGCTGCTTACGGGCTATTTCGGAATGATGGCGGATCCGATTTATTTTCTGATATGGGCGGGAGATGATATTTCCCGTTGTCTTGACGCGGCTTCCCGCATTTTTGAGATAATAGACAGCGTTCCTACCGTAAAGCCTCCTCAGAATCCAGCAAAAATCGGCAAAGAGGGATTAAAGGGAGATATTTCCCTTATGAACGTAAGCTTTGAGTACGAAGCGGGAGTGCCGGTACTGAAAGACATAAGCTTAGATATAAAGGCAGGTCAGTTTTACGGTATAGTGGGCAAGACGGGCGCGGGTAAATCCACTATCATAAACCTTATTTCAAGGCTTTTTGATCCCACAAACGGAAACATCTCCATAGACGGGATAAACGTAAGAGATATAGCTTTCTCCGATCTCAGAAAAAATATAGGCATCGTATCTCAGGAAACCTATATTTTTATGGGCACAGTGGCGGACAATATCCGCTACGCCAGACCCGACGCCACGATGGAAGAGGTTGTCGAAGCGGCAAAGAACGCAAACGCTCACGACTTTATACTTAAACTCCCCGAAGGCTACGACACCACCATAGGAAGCGGCGGCGCCGACCTGTCGGGCGGGGAAAGACAGCGTATTTCCATAGCGCGCGCCCTTATTCAGAAGCCCAATATACTCATTCTTGACGAGGCTACGGCTTCAATGGATACCCGTACGGAAAGAAAGATTCAAAACGCCATAGACAATCTTAAAAAAGGCAGAACGGTAATCGCCATTGCTCACAGACTTTCCACACTCCGCGAGGCGGATACGCTTTGCGTTATTGAAAACGGCGAAGTAAAGGAAAGAGGCACTCATGACGAGCTTATACGCCTTAAAGGAAAGTATTTCGAGCTGTACCGCTTACAGGCGGAGGCGCTGAAAACGATTTCTATGGACTGAAAGGAACGGTAATAAATATGAACGAATATAAAATCGACGATTTCTCGATTGATACCTTAAGAATATTAGACGTTAAAGAGCTTAAATTTACCCGCAAAGACAGCGGATACCTGTATCTGGAATATCGCGGGGACAATTATGAGGAAATAAGCCTTACAAGATTGCAGCCCTTTTACTGTCTGGATACTTACATAAGCGTATCATTTCGCAACAACGAGGAAGAGTGGATAGAGATAGGGGTTATAAAGGATCTTAAGGAAATGAGCGAGGAGCAGAGACAGCTTTGTACCGAGTATCTTAATTTCAGATACTATATTCCCCTTATAACTAAAATTCACTCTATAAAGGACAACAGAATGGGCTATCTTTTTGTGGACGCGGAGACTACCGCGGGGCACAAGAAAATTGCCGTCAACGACTGGTGGAGCAATTTCCGCATAAACAACAGCGGTATTCTCACCGTCACCGATTCGGACGGAAATAAGTATCAGATACCCGATCTGGACAAAATTGACAGACAAAGCTACCGAAAGCTGGAACTGTTTGTATGATGAAAATGCGAGGTAAAATAATATATGAATCTGAAAACATCAACTCCAAAGGGCTGCCCGGAGGATATGATTTTCAGTCTTCCCTTCGACCTGACGGAAAAAGGGGAGCTGACGGAAGGGCACCTTTGCGCGGACAGGGAAAAAATTTATATTTACGGCATTGACGGACTTGAAAGCACATTTGAGATAAAGAAATATTACAGCTTCGAGGTGTTCCGCCAGTCGGGCTGCTCCATGATAAGAGGACGGCTCAGGGAAAACAGCAAGTGGCAGATGTTCTGCTGTTTTACACAGACATATTTTATACGGTTTGCGGAGCTTGCGAAAATACTGGATTTTTACGCCAAAACAGGGGTATTTTCAGAAAAAAGCGACGCTCCTGAGTCAAACTGCCCCAAATGCGGCATTAAGCTTCCCGCCGAGGGATCCGAGTGCCCGTTCTGCATAAAGCGGGCAGGAGTGGCAAGACGGCTTATAAGCAGGCTTATGGGTTATAAAAAGTACTTTTTTGCCAGTGTCGTTATGTCGATCATATCTTACGCGGCGAGCATAGTATCGCCTTCGCTTTACAGGATAATAGTGGACGAGGTTAATACGGGTGAAACTCCTGATATGGAGCTGTTTTTTACCATCGCTGCCGTTATTGTCGGATTATCGGTGCTGATCTCGCTGTTGGACGGTTTCCGCTGGAAAATCGACATAAAGCTTTCCGTAAATTTCATAAGAGACCTGCGCAAGGAGCTTTTTGACAAAATACAGATGATCTCTATGCGCTCCTTCGCCAGAAGAACTTCGGGAGATATTATAAGAAGAGTAAGCGACGACGCGAACACTTTGAAAAACTTCCTTACCGGTCAGGGAAAAGCGATGATACTTAACGTGGTGGCGCTTCTTTCCATTTCGATAATCGCGCTTTGCGTTAACTGGAAACTTGCTCTGCTGGTGTTGGTGCCTATGCCGATAGCGGCCGTTCTGGCACAAAAGATAATGAGAAAAATAAACGGTCTTTACGGAAGATGGTGGAGAAAGGTCTGCAACTCCTCAAAATATCTTAATGACATCATTTCGGGGCAAAGAGTTGTAAAAAGCTACGGCAGCGAAGAAAGAGAGACGGAGCGTTACGCCGATATTTCGGGTCAGGTGGCTTCGGCTTACAGCAAGGCGGAGTGTACGTGGTATCTTTTGTATCCCATTCTCAGGTATATTCTGGCGGCGGGCGAAATGCTGATGCTTTATTTCGGCGCTTCCATGGTGTTGGATCTCAGGATTACACTGGGCGAGTTCGTTCAGTTCACGGGCTACGCCTCCATGTTGTACGGACCGGTGGAATGGCTTATGCAGCTTCCGCGCGCCCTTTCTCAGGCAATGGTATCTGCGGGCAAGATCTTTGAGATAATCGATGAGCCGATAGATCTGGACGACCGCGAAAACGCGGTGGAGCTGGACATAAAGGGGGATATCTCCTTTGAGAACGTCTCCTTCGGCTATACCGCATATAACCCCGTTCTTAAAAACATTTCCTGCGATATCAAACAGGGAGAGATGATAGGAATAGTAGGCCATTCGGGAGTCGGCAAGTCCACCATGATAAATCTTATAATGAGGCTTTACGATCCCACAAACGGCTCAATAAAAATCGACGGGGTGGATTTAAGGGATATTAAGGCGGAAAGCCTGCATCAGAAGTTAGGCGTTGTGCTTCAGGAAACGTTTTTGTTTAACGGAACCGTTTTTGAGAACATCGCATACGCCAAACCGGGCGCGACTTTCGAGGAGGTTGTAAAAGCGGCGAAGATCGCCGACGCTCACGACTTTGTAACAAGACTTCCCGACGGTTACAACACCTATGTGGGTGAAAGGGGATACAGCCTTTCGGGAGGAGAGCGTCAGAGAGTCGCCATAGCGAGAGCGATAATAAGGGATCCCAGAATACTTATTCTTGATGAAGCCACGGCCAGCCTTGATACTCAGACGGAAAAGCAGATACAGACGGCTTTGAACAGGCTTGTTAAGGGCAGAACAACTATTGCAATCGCTCACCGGCTGTCTACTTTGAGCAGCGCGGATCGGCTTATTGTTCTGGATAAGGGAAAAGTTGCCGAGATAGGGACTCATACCGAGCTTATGGGCAGAAAGGGCGTTTATTACAGGCTTGTAATGGCGCAGAGGACTACGGCGGCGATCAAAGAAGCGGTGAATGCTTAAAAAATAAACAGGCGGCTTTTCGCACGAAACGGAAGGCCGCCTGTTTTATTGCCGCGGCGCAGCCGCGAGTGAAGCGGAGCGAAACGAGGGGCTGTAAAAAAAGAGAAAAGCGGCGCAGCCGCCAATGTCTTTTTCGCTTCCTTTTTGCACTGCAAAAAGGAAGTAGGGTGT
>CANDLP010000288.1 GCA_947385505.1 uncultured Clostridia bacterium | reverse complement strand
AGGGAAATGCCAAATAAAAGTATTAAAAACTTATCCGCTTCTTTACGCATTGATATTACCTTCGGAGGGTTCGGTAACCAAAAAGGTGGTTTGAGCCACGTCTTCGTCTCTGTAATCCGTATTATCCGAAAACGTCAGAACTTTTCCGGCGTACAAAATCAATACAAGCACCAATACGCCCACAATACCGAGACTGTACTTTTTATTTAACGATAATATCATACTCATTCGATGCTTTAAACCGCTTTTATTAAAATAAAAGTTAGACGCCAAGGCCGGAGACAGGGAAGCTTTGGTTTTCTTCCCCGCTGAAACCGTATCCAGAATTGAACGGCAATACAGCTTTTTCATCGTCTCGCTTTCATTGCCGATAACCGTTTCATCGCAGAAAAGCTCGCCTTCTCTTTCGGCGCGTCGGATAAATCTTCTTACAAACGGATTAAACCAATGCACTGTTCCGCAAAATATCATAAAAGCCTTTACAAAAAGGTCATGTCTTTTTAGATGCACAATTTCATGCTTTAAAATCAAATAAAGCTCTTCTTCCTCATAGCGCCTTTCGGGAAGTATCAGAAGCGGGCTGAACATCCCCGTGACCATTGGCGATGTGATCTCCGTTAATGTTATAATCTTAAAATTCGAGTTTATGCCAAGCTCATCAACAATCTTTTTTACCATACGTAAAATATTAGAGGAGGCGGGTTTTGATATACGATTTACCCCTTTGATAAATCTGCGCTGCTTAACGGCAAAATAACATAAGCCCGACAAAAAGCCCGCAAGCCAAACTATAAATATCACATAAAAAACAAAAGGATCATTCAAAGCGTCTGAAGACATAATTCGTCCTCCTGCTCTAACGGTATTATACCATTCGCCAATCGTTACCGTAACCGCCGCGCTTCCGAAGGAGGGCTTAAAAACCGCAATAAATCCCACAAATATAAATATCCAGCCGTAATATCTCCATTTAGACGATTGAACCTTGCGCAGGAATTTGGACAAAAGCTCATACATAAAGGCTATAAATGTCATGGTGAGAGAACAGACTATCAAACTTATTACAAATTTTTCCATACAGGCTCCTAAAATCTTCACATATTATCCAGCCAGCTGCGAAGCTCTTCTATATCCTCTTCCGAGATTTTTTCTCCTCCGTTCAGCGCTTTAACCAATCCGCTAAAGGATCCGGAGCCGAATTTACCGCGAAAGCTTTCCGCCTCAACCTCCATATATTCCTTTTCGGAAACGGCGGAGTAAAAAAGCCGCTCCTTTCCCTTTTTTTCAGAACGCAGAAAACCTTTCTTTTCTAATCGTACAAGCATAGTCATAACGGTCTGAGGCTTTCTGTCCTTATCGGAAAGAGCATATTTTAATTTTTCCGTCAGCATTGGCGAGGTAATAGGTTCATCTGAGCGCCACACGGCTTTCATAATTTCAAATTCAGCGTCGGGCAATTTTTTTACAGTGTTCATGGAAATTCCTTTATAAGCACAATTTTTGTTAATAAACTACATATGTAGTTGATGTAAATATATTAAACCATATTTTTTTCCGATTGTCAAGAGGTAAGAAAAATTTTTTTGAGATTTTTTGAGTATGCGGCTTAACCGATTTTTTATTATTTTATTGAATTGCTAAATTTATCTTATCTCCTTCTTTCCGTAAATAACCTCCGAAATCACCCACGACCCAACATAACACAATACTCCCAGAACAGGAAGAACAAACGTAAGAACATCAAAAACCGCTTTTACATCCACACTTTCACTGACTGAAAGGCTTTTCAGCACCCCGGAAGCTCCGAAGCCGATAATAATAAACACATAATAAAGCACACGTCCCTTTTCCACCCCAAGCCACAGCACAAACGGAAACACCACCGCTGCGGAAAGACAGGAGCAGCAAAATCCCACCGCCGCCGTCATTAAAAACTCCTCTATATCATTTCCGCCGCTTATTGTCCATAACAGTCCGAAAATCACTATTACCGCCGCCTGATTGATAAGGCACAAGACATACTTTGAAGAAACAACAGCCTCTTTTCCGTAAGGCAGCGCCGCACAGTACTCGTTCCAATGACTCCTCTCATCATACGCCAAAAGGGTTACCGGCATCATAGCCGCCATAAGACAAAGCAGAGAAAGAGAAGAAATTTTCCATGCAGGGTCAAACACGGACAGTCCCGCAAATATAATCATGACCAATAAATAAGAACGGCAGTATTTTTTCATCATATAAAAATCTTTCAATAAAAGCGCTTTCATAGGGTATCGCTCCTTTCTCCCCTGACCATGTAAATAAACAGCTCTTCTATGCTTATAGGGCTGATCGAGGCGTTTTTCGGCGCCGCCTTTCTTAATACTATAGCCTCGTCTGAATAAGGCGTTTCTTTTTTGTTGAGCAATGCCTTGGCATCAATCCCCGCCAATATTCCTTTTTCCCCGCGTACTACGCAGTATTCCTCCAAAAGTTTGTCCTTTTCCTCGCACAGCAGCAGTTTTCCCTTGTGAAGGAACGCCACGTAATCGCAAAGCTTTTCAAGGTCGCTTACGATATGGGAAGAAATAAGTATCGAATGATCCTCATCACGGGTAAAATCACTAAGCATTTCCACCACCTCGTCCCTTACAACAGGGTCGAGTCCGCTTGTGGCCTCGTCCAGCAGCAGAAGTCTGCTTTTATGAGACAATGCCGCCGCTATGCCCAATTTCATTTTGGTTCCGCGGGAAAAATCCTTGAATTGCTTGTCTCTGGGTATGTCAAGCTTTATCAGGTAATTTTCAAAAGCCTTATCGTCCCAGTACTTAAAGGTGTGCTTCATTATTTTCCCCACCTGATCCGCCTTAAGGCATTCGGGTATTCCTACCTCGTCGGTTACAACGCCGACTTCCTCTTTGGTGAGCTTTATGTTGTCGGTATTGTCCCTGCCCAGTATGGCAACGGTGCCGCTGTCCTTGTGCAGCATATTGAGAATAAGTCTTATAAGAGTGCTCTTTCCCGCTCCGTTTTCCCCGATAAGACCCATAATACAGCCCGACGGCAGTGTAAGACTCACGTTGTCCAATTTAAAGCTTTTGAATTCTTTAGACAGGTTTTTGATTTCCAGCGCGTTTGTCATTTTCATTCCTCCTCTTTTTCAGCTTCAAACGCAAAATCCAACATTTCATTTATATCGCTTTTTCCCAGTTTGCAGCCCGCGGAAAGCCGTACTATCTCCTCGATAAGCCCCTCTATTCTTTTAAGATTTTCCTCTCGGAGCAATTCAACGTTTTTTGGCGCAACATAACAGCCCTTTGCCTGAATCGTATATATAAATCCCTCTCGCTCCAATTCGTCATAAGCCCGCTTGGTGGTAACAAAGCTTATTTTCAGATCCTTTGCCAGACCTCTTATTGACGGCAGCATTTCGTTTTCTTTTAACGCTCCGCTTATGATTTGATTTTTTATCTGTGAGTATATCTGGTCATATATGGGCGCGCCGCTTTTGTTGTCGATTATGACAGTCACTTTTCCGCCTCCTTTCGTTTGCGCTTTCAAACTGTATATGTTTATTATATACAGTTTATACAGTTTTGTCAATACCTTTTTTAAAAAAAATGGGGCTGTAAAAAAAGCGGCGAAGCTGCCGCTTTGGGCGTTGACATTCTTGTCAGCGCTTTGGGCGGCGAAATTCCGCGTCCTTTCGAAAGGGAGCGACATAATAAATAAAAAGGCGCTTTTCTTACAGCCCCAATATTTTTTTATTGATTATTTTTCTTTTGACTTTTTCACCGATAAAAATTTGGATAGGGTGATAAAACAAGAAGCTTGTTCCTGTTATTATAACCGCATATAAAACATGAAGAATAACAGATATAACATAAAACTCTCCGATGTTTTTTATATGCCCCCATGCAAACATAAGAAAATCGGGCGCGGCAGCTATATGACAGCTGCCGCGCC
>CANDLP010000287.1 GCA_947385505.1 uncultured Clostridia bacterium | reverse complement strand
TGCTCCCTCACCATGCCGCTTTTACGGCATGGCATTTAAAAAATAGTTTATCTATTTTTTAAATGGTTATTAGTATTAGATGAATTACTCTTCGGTTTTATAAGCTTTTTTCTCGTCATTGGTCACGCTGTAACCGGACGGTTTAAAAGTGCCGGAAGCGGAACCGGTGCTGCCTGTTGAAGAACTGCCGGGCTTTTTGTAAGCCTTCTTCTCATCGTTGGTAACACTGTAGCCGGAGGGCTTGTAAGTGTTTTCATCCTTCTTGGAAGAAGAGGTGGAAGAGCTGCCCTTGGCCTCCTTGGCCCAGTCGTCGAACTTATCCATTACCTGCTTGTAGGTATCCTGGCAGATAGAAGGAAGTCCCTTCATACCGCTGGTCTTGCTGAAAGAAGCACCGGCCTGTCTGAAGCCTTCCTGAACAGCTTTTCTGAGGGTCTCCAGCTTGCTGTCGTCGTCGCCTGCGAGAGTACGCGCGAAATCGTAAATACGCTGGGCAGTCTGGTCGGCGCTCCAATAGTCGTCGATAGTACCGTTCTGAATCTTATCGGCGTCCTTCATGATAGCGTCAAAAGCGAGACCGCTCTGTCTGCCTATAATATCGGAAACCATAGCCTTAAACGCTTCGTTTTTCATTGAAACGTGAGAGGTGGGCTTCTGAACATTCATACCCTTGTCCTTGTTGGTATTGGTTTCGGTCTGAGATTTGGAAGAAGCCTTTGTATAAGCAGGGGTGTAAGAAACCTCGGACTTAGCCTCATATCTGTCGGTATGGGGTCTGTCAGCGGCGGTTGTTGTGGACTTCTTCGCAGACTGTTCAACAGTGGTCTTAGGTGTAGCGGCAGGTGTGGGGGTCGTATACTCCGCAATTTTTCCAACGTTCATAGATGTATCCTCCTTTATTTATTATAGAAATTGACTTTTTAAACACATATTAGCACAATAAGCACATATGTCTTTTTAAGTGCAAATCCTACCTTATTTGACGGTATCGGGCTGTCTGTAATTTGACAACTCGCTTTTTCTTCATATATTATATCGGCAAAAGCATAAAAAACTTTAGTATTTTTGGAAAAATTTTTACGTAAATTTAATTTACCTCGCTTAACAACGCGTATATAAAAATAAGCGCAGGTGCAAAAAAACATATTTTACTTGTAAATTGTATTGACATTTGCCAATAAAAGTGATATACTAAAAAACGGAAAATATTTCAGGCAGGTTATCGAAAGAATCGAAGGCTGTCAGAAAAAAGACGGAGGAAGCTTGAAAGAACTCGGAAAAATGTTTTTCAAGCCCGCCGTGTTTGCACCAGAAATTTTTTTCAGATTATTTTTCAAAGGAGCAAACACTTCCTCAACGGGAAAGGAATTATCACAAATATGTCTTTAACAGTACAAAACGTTTCAAAGACCTACGGAAGCTTCAGGGCGGTGGACAATCTGAGCTTTGAGTTCGGACACTCCGGCGTTTTCGCGCTTTTAGGCACCAACGGCGCGGGAAAGACCACCTCGATACGCATTATTCTCGGTATGCTGTCTAAGGATACGGGAACGGTGGAATGGAAGGGAGAGCCGATTAAACCCGCTCAGGGCGGTATAGGATATCTTGCCGAAGACAGGGGACTTTACCCGAAGATAGACATTATAACCCAGATGTACTTTTTCGCTTCCATAAAGGGCTTAAAGAAAAGCCGCGCTAAAAAGGAGATTGACTATTGGTTCGGCAGATTGGGCATTGATGAATACCGCTCCAAAAAGGCGGATCAGCTTTCAAAGGGCAATCAGCAGAAGGTACAGCTGGCGGCGGCGCTTATCGGAGATCCCGAACTGTTAGTGCTTGACGAACCCCTTTCGGGGCTTGACCCGATAAACGCCGATCTTTTCAAATCGGTGATACGCGAAGAGATGTCCAAGGATAAGTTTATTATAATGTCAAGTCATCAGATGAATATCATCGAGGAATTCTGCGACGATATCATTATAATGAACCGAGGCAAAACGGTGCTTAACGGCAACCTGAATAAAATAAAAAAAGAAGAAGGACGCGCGAACCTTCTGGTAAAAGCCGACAGCGACTTTATGAGCTTAGCCGGCGAATGCGGACTTGCTTTAAAGGAAAATACACCCAACGGAGTATGCTTTTCGGTGAAAGAAGAAGCTCAGGCACACGCGTTGATGAAAAAGATGCTGGAAGCGGGAGTGCCTCCCATAAAATTCGAGCTTAGAGAACCTACTCTCAACGAAATATTTATAGAACGGGTTGAGCGGTTTGCCGAAAAGGGAAATAGCAGTGGAAACGGGGAAGAAAAGTTTGAAAAAGCTTAATACTGCTCCCCAATTAAGCTTTGCTGCAATACTTAAGGCAATGTTTAATCGGGAAGCAATAAAACTGTTATATTTAAACCCACTGTGTTTGCGCCATAAAAAGCAAGCGCTTCTCCAAGAGGAAAGGAATGGTTATAAAAATGAGATTTAAGGGCTGGAAACACATTTTCAGCTTCACTTACTTACAGCAGGTGAAGTCCAAAGGTTTTATTGCATC
Source organism: uncultured Clostridia bacterium (assembly GCA_947385505.1). Lineage (GTDB taxonomy): Bacteria > Bacillota > Clostridia > Oscillospirales > Ruminococcaceae > Ruminiclostridium_E. The sequence goes on along the minus strand of CANDLP010000287.1, from coordinate 1,404 downwards.
CACTGTAATAATATGCGTTTTGATAATCGCCATAGCGGCGCTTATCGGTGTGCTTTCTTTTTCGGGTATAGAGGATGTTTTCGGGGAAGAAAATTCCGAAACCAAGGGGTTGGATACTCTTTACATCTGCAACGAAACCCAAATACCCGATTTTGACGCTTCTATTTCCGATATTCACTGCGTAAGCATTGACAAAAGTAAATTGGAAGGTATACAGGAAACCGTAAAAACGGGAGACAAAGCGGAAGCCGTGCTTCACGTGATTTACGAGAACGGCGAAAAGGGCGGAAACGTTCGGCTGAAATTCTACCGTCCTATGAACAAAGAAGCGGTAAGCGACAATGATATGGACTATGTGGCGTCGGAGTGCCGTTATTTGTTTAAAGCGTCGCTGCTTACGAGCTTAGGCGTCGATATGGAAGACGTCGGATTGGCGGAGACCGTTTTTTCCAGTGAAATATCGGTATACGGCGAGGAAATGAGCGAGTTCAGGGAAATGCTCAATATTGTGGCACCGATGCTTTTCGCGGCGATCATGTTTATGTTTATAATAAGCTATGCTCAGATAATTGCCCAATCGGTGGCAATGGAAAAGACTTCAAGGGTTATCGAGCTGCTTATAACCTCGGTAAGACCGCTGGCAATAGTTATGGGTAAGGTATTCGCAATGCTGTTGGTGGTTTTAACCCAGATTGTGATAATAGGCGCGGTCGTGGGCGCATCCGTAGGCATACTGTCGCTTATCGCCGTGAGCGCGGGCGGCGGTGAACTGATAAATGCGGCGCAGGGCGCGGGAGAAGCGATACAGGCAGCGGATATAAGCTGGCAGTCGGAGTTGTCCAAGGCGGTGCCCGGCTTGTTTGAGCCGATTTCCATAATAGCGATCATAGTAATCTTCCTTCTGGGATTTTTGTTCTATTCCCTGCTTGCGGCGCTTATCGGCGCGGGCATAAGCAGAAGCGAGGATCTGGCTGCAGGTATGCAGCCTTTGGCCTTGATAAGCCTTTTGGGATTTTTCCTGTCTTATTTACCCGCTGCCTTTAATATGGGATACAGCGCCGGCAGCGGAGATCTTGCGGCAGAACCCAACGTTATTATGATAGCGGCGCGTTATCTTCCCATATCGTCGCCCTTCGCCCTTCCCTCCGCGATAGTTCTTGGACAGATGGGCGCGGCGGAAATAATAATTTCCACGCTTATACTGGCTTTGCTTACTTTGGGAACAATGCTGCTGGTGGCTAAGGTTTATGAGAATATTATTCTTTACTCGGGAAGCGCGCTTAAATTGGGACAGATTATAAAGATGGCAAAAAGCAAGTAATACTAGGGCTTGTTTGAAAAATAAAGGAAATTGTGCTAAATTAACAAAATTGAAATTGAAGCAAGGTAAATAAAACCCAGAAA
>CANDLP010000286.1 GCA_947385505.1 uncultured Clostridia bacterium | reverse complement strand
AGTTATTGTATTGAACTTAAATAACCACCGCCTGCGGCGGTACTTCGGCTTCGCCAAAGTATTTGAATTGTGGATTTTATCCACAATTCAAATGGTTATTGGTATAAGTGATCAGCGATCGGTCAAATCCACATATTTTGAATGTTTTATAACATTTTTATAAGCGGGTCTTATTATTTTACTGTTGCTGACCAGCTCCTCTATTCTGTGAGCGCACCAGCCGGCAACACGCGCAATGGCGAAAATAGGTGTAAAAAGCTCCTTGGGAAGTTCAAGCATCTTGTAAACAAAGCCGCTGTAAAAATCAATATTAGCGCTTATCGCCTTGTAAGTTTTTCGTTTTTCGCAAATAACATCGGGAGCTAAACGCTCAACCTTAGTATAAAGCTCAAATTCCTTTTCAAGCCCCTTTTCTTCCGCAAGCTGTTTTACATATTTTTTCAGCACTTCGGAACGCGGGTCCGAAATGGAATAAACCGCATGTCCCATACCGTAGATCAACCCGGAATTATCAAAAGCTTTTTTATCAAGCACCGCATTAAGGTAATCGCAAATTTCTCCTTCATTATTCCAATCATTTACCTTATCCATTAAATCCTCAAACATTTCGGCCGCCTTTATATTTGCGCCGCCGTGACGTGGCCCCTTCAAAGAACCCAACGCAGAGGCAATAGTGGAATATGTATCGGTACCGGATGAGGTTACAACTCTTGTGGTGAAAGAGGAGTTGTTACCGCCGCCGTGATCGGCGTGAAGGACAAGGGCTATATCCAAAACTCTTGCCTCAAGCTCTGTAAAGGAATGGTCGGGACGAAGCATATAAAGTATATTCTGAGCTGTGCACATCTCCGGATCGGGCGCATGGATAAACAGACTCTGATCTTCATAATAATGCGTAAGAGCCTGATAGCTGTATACCGCAAGACGGGGAAACCTCGCTATCATCTGTAAAGACTGGCGCATAACATTTTCTATTTCTATTGAATCTGCATAATCGTCATATGAATAAAGGGTCAAAACGCTTCTGGCTAAAGAATTCATAACATTTTTGCTTGGGTCTCTCAATATTACGTCTCTTGTAAATCCCGCGGGAAGATCACGGTAAAATACCAAATCATCCTTAAACGCTTCGAGCTGTTCCCTGTTCGGCAGCTCGCCGGACATAAGAAGGTACGCCGTTTCCTCAAAACCGTATCGGTTATCTCTTATAAAACCGTCCACAATTTGTTCCATATCTATTCCGTGATAGTAAAGCTTACCCTCACAGGGAATGATATCGCCGTCGTCGATCGTATACGACTTTACTTCGGCTATTTTGGTAAGTCCCGCAAGAACGCCTTTTCCGTTAATATCCCTCAAACCGCGCTTTACCTCATATTTCCCGTAAAGCGACGGATCAATATCACAATTTTTTCTGCAAAGCTCCGAATATTCAAAAAGCCTTTGTGAGCTTTCACCAAACATAAAGATACCTCCCTGTTATAATTTTGAATAATTTAAAAATCAAAATTGCATTTTTACTTCTTTTCAGTATAACACATTTTTTTATTTTTTTCAAATAAAAACACTAAAAACTCTGTAAAAAACAAAAAATTTTAAGTTTCTTACAATATTGCATAATTTGAATTGTGAAATATGTTACATTTTACAAACAAAAATCCTGCAAAATTTCCGGCAAATGTTTTGTTGATTTCTTTTTAATGAGAGCTATTGAAAATTTCGGAAAAAAGATGTATAATTTTCTATAAAAACGAAAGGAATAAAAAATATGAAAATAAATCCATTTTACAGGCGAGTGTTATATTATGAAACGGATAAAATGGCGGTAGTTCACCATTCCAATTATTTAAGATGGCTGGAGGAAGCGCGTATTGATTTCTTGGAACAGGTGGGTTTTCCTTATGACAAAATGGAGAATGACGGGATAATAAGTCCTGTTTTATCCGTTTCATGTCAGTATAAATATGCCGTCAGGTTCGGAGATACAGTTTGTATCAAACTGAAAATGGAGGACTTTAACGGATTAAAATACAGAATCTCATATAAGGTGACGGATAAGGAATCGGGAGACATACGTCTTATTGCGGAATCAGCTCACTTTTTTGTGGATAATGATTTTAAACCCATGAGGATTAAGAATGTCAGTCCGGAAATTTACGAAATGTTTAAAAGCGCGGTAGGAGTGGATTTGTATGATGATGCAAACCCGTAAAACAATGCCGCGGCTGTGCTGTTCCGCGGCATAAATAAAATATTATGTTTAATTCAACATGATCAAATCAGCTTACGCTGAATAAAAGCTCGGAATAAGTCGGTATCGGCCAATATTCGGCGGCTACTATTGTTTCAAGTTCATCAGCCGCCGCGCGCAGCGACTGCATAGAAGCAAAAACAGCATCGTGGAAAAACCTTGACTTTTCCTTTATATCCTCTATTGTGTGCGCCTTTAAAATATCAGCCTCAAGAAGCTTTATTCTTGCGTTGAGGGTATCGGCAAGAGCTATGACCTTTTCCGCTAACTCTTTTTCCGCTCCCGGTTCAAATCCCGCCGATTTTTTTGCCGCAACGGCCTCGCAAATGTCCCTTTCAAATTTCAGAACAGCGGGCAGTATTTCCCGTTTAGCCATGTCTACGGTGGTAAGCGCTTCTATGTTCAATACTTTTTCATAATTTTCAAGCAGCGTTTCGGTTCTGGAATGTATTTCTATCTCGCTGAAAACCTTGTGCTTAACAAAAAGTCTGACATTCTTTTCATCCTCGAAATGAGGTACAGCATCAACAGTGGAAACATAATTCGGAAGACCTCTTCTCTTCGCTTCCTCTATCCAGCTTGCGTCATATCCGTTGCCGTTAAAAATGATCTTTTTATGCTCGGTAAATGTCTTTTTCAAAAGCTGGTTCAAAGCCGATTTGAAATCGGGAGCTTTTTCCAGCTCATCGGCAAAATCACATAACGCATCCGCAACAATGGTGTTAAGAACAATATTGGGGCCGGCTATGTTAAGTGTGGAGCCTACGCTTCTGAATTCAAACTTATTGCCGGTAAAAGCAAAGGGGGAGGTTCTGTTTCTGTCAGTGGTATCCATTGGGAAGGTGGGAAGGGTCGAAACGCCTATATCAAACTGCCTGTGCAGATTTTTTGCGTGACTGCCACTTACCAACGCCTCGATTACATCAGTCAGCTCTTCGCCGAGGAAAATCGATATGATAGCGGGAGGAGCTTCGTTGGCGCCTAACCTGTGATCGTTTCCCGCGCTTGCCACAGACAGCCTGAGCAGATCGGCGTGATCGTCGACCGCCTTGACTACCGCGGCAAGAAACGTCAGGAACTGAGCATTTTCAAGGGGAGAATAGCCCGGCTTCAGCAAATTCTGACCGTCGTTTGTAGACAAAGCCCAATTGTCGTGCTTACCCGAACCGTTTACTCCCGCAAAGGGCTTTTCGTGAAGCAGACAGGCAAGCCCGTGTCTTTTCGCCACCTTCTGCATAAGCTCCATAGTAAGCTGATTATGATCGGCGGCAAGATTGGCGTTTTCAAACACGGGAGCGCATTCATGCTGAGCAGGCGCCACCTCGTTGTGTTTTGTCTTTGAGGGTACTCCCAAAGACCAGAGCGTTTTATCCAGATCTTTCATATAGTCGCTTACTCTTTGCTTAATGGTACCGAAATAGTGATCCTCAAGCTCCTGCCCTTTTGGAGGTGCGGCTCCGAAAAGAGTGCGTCCCGTAAAAAACAAATCTTTTCTCTTATTAAACAGCTCCTCGTCCAACAAAAAATACTCCTGCTCTGCGCCTACCGTAGGCACTACGCGCTTTGTGGACGTATTACCGAAAAGACGCAGAATACGCAGCGCCTGCGCCGACAGCGCGTCCATTGAACGAAGCAGCGGGGTTTTTTTGTCCAGCGCTTCTCCTGAATAAGAGCAGAATGCGGTAGGTATATAAAGG
>CANDLP010000285.1 GCA_947385505.1 uncultured Clostridia bacterium | reverse complement strand
GTTTTTTCAGCCAGTGCCGCTCGTTCCACGGGTTGAAGGTCAGAGTTATCTGCTTAAAAAGACCGCTTTCCTCGTCTATTGCGCCTCTTATGCTTTCGTCCAGCATATTGAAGTCCTTTTCATTGCCTATTTCATAGGCTTCCTCGATCCACGCCCAGCACAGTTTGCCTTTTTCCACGGTAATCGAGGTGATTTTCAATGGGTCGTCCAATCCGCGGAAATAAATTTTCTGTCCTGTGGGTTTATAGGTCATTTCAAGGGGGCTTTCCTTAGCTTCCCACAGATTGTTTACCCCCAAGCGGTTCACAGCCCATTTTAGCTCGGTAAAGCAGCTGTCTTTCAGCGTTCTGAAAACCTTTCTTATCACAAGAAGGTTCGCGCCTTCGTATTTCATCATATTGACTATGTACCATAAGGCAGCGGTCTTGCTTTTCTTTGAAGCGCGTGAGCCTTTGCAAACCCTGTATCTTCCCTTCCATCGCCAGAATTCTCCGTATCCCCCTCCCACTATTTCGGGAAGATTCAAAACGGGCATTTTATTTCATTTCCTTTCTTTTTTATACCAGTCCCATTTTGAACTGACGTAATACCCACAGTTTAAAAAGGGATTAGTATTAGTATAAGCATTGCCGTAAAACGCAGGCGAAAATAAAAAATATTTCGGAAAAAGCGCGGCAGTATGCGATATTGCGGCAATGCTTAACCGGTGGGCATAATAATACCCGCAGGTCAAAAATTGATTGCCCCCAAAACACTAATCCTATGGTTTAAAAAGAGATTGTACTATAACCATTTCAACACAGAATAAAATCAGAGTTGAAATGGTTATAGTATTACAGCTCCTCTTCTCCGTTAATTATTACTGAGGGCTTTACGGTTATCTCGCTCCTTTCCCTGAAAAGACCGTAGCGCTTTCCCATAAGCTCAGCCGCTTTTAACCGCTCCTTTGCGGAAACGGTTATGTAGGTGGTGGTTTCCTTGTCGTCGCTTATGGATGTTTTGGTTTGTTCACCGCAGCTTCCGCGCATTACCGAGGTGAGGTATTCGGATATTTCCTTTACATCGGCAATCTTTTCGTTGTGTATTTCTTCCATTTGAGTTTTAAGGTACTCCTGCACTTCGGGACTTTTAAGCAAAGCTCCCGCGCTTGCGGAGGAATACCCGCTTCTCCTTGCGGCTCCCGCTCCGTTGCAGTCCGTAAGATATTCGTCGCAGAACCGTTTTTGTTTGTCGGTCATAAGCTTTCCTTTCTTTTTGCGTTTTCTTTTGTTCATTTTTTTCAAACTTCCTCCTTTGTGAAGCTGCGAGAGCTTTCTTTGATTATTGCTCCCCAATTAAACTTGCTGCAAGGCGCAGACGAAAATAAAAATTATCAGGGTAAAAAGCGCGGCAGTATGAGGTAAAGCAGGCTTTTTTGACGCAAAATTTTTTGTACTGTGGAAAGGTTTGGTTGGGTGAGCAATATAACCGAGGCGCTATTGCTCACCGCCGTAATCTTCTTCGTTTTCTTTTTCCTTCGTTTCCGAACTTTCGTCTTCAATATATTTTTCACATTGGGAACGGCAGAATGGGCACGATACGTATATGTCACCGTGTAATCGGTCGTAGTGCCGTATCGTTTCGTCGGGAAAAAGTATCGCACCGCATAGTGTACAATTGAATTTCAGCATTGTTTTTAAGCTCCTTTCTTTAAATAGCTCGTGTATTTAAAAGATACTTAGTGCGTAAAAAAATAGGGCGGTATAATAACTTGTTCAATGAAGTATATTTATGGGATACCAGCACTGTGTAACTGTTTCTGAAAAAAAGCTGTAAAATAAAGGCCATTTTATATTATGCAAAACCGTGTATATTGATTTTTTGTTATTAAGTTTCTTATTGAGATACCTAAATAATACCACATACAAGTTGCTTTGTCAACTCCTTGTATCTTATTTTTCTCTTTTGCACAAAACTACTTGACAAAAATAGAAAATTATGATACAATTTACACAAAAGAGAGCATATATGGATATATTGCTCAATAAACAGGAGGAAAACAGTTATGAGAGATATTGGCGCGTATATCAAGCAGCTGCGCACAGAGAGAGGCATGACCCAAAGCGAGCTTGGAAAGATCATAGGAGTTCAGAAAGCGGCGGTTCAAAAATGGGAAAACGGCACAGTCAGAAATTTAAAGAGACAGACGGTGCTTAAGCTCGCGGAGTATTTCGGAGTTGCTCCCGCCTCCTTTGTGGACGATCAAGAGTCGGAGCTTCTCCAGATATCGGACATTTACACCGACGGATTTTACCGTATCCCCGTTTTCGAGAGCGTTTCCGCAGGCTTCGGAGCCTATGCGGATTCGGAGATAAAGGACTATGTTCCCCTTTTGGTAAGAAATCCTTCTGAGGCACCTTTGCTTATGGGGCTAAAGGTGCAGGGAGACAGTATGTATCCCAAAATTGAGGACGGCGACATTATAGTTGTAAGACGGCAGACCTCTGTGGACAGCGGAAGCATTGCGGTGGTGCTTATTGACGGCGACGAGGGACTTGTTAAAAAGGTGGAGTACGGAAAAGACTGGATAGAGCTGATTTCCGTAAATCCCGAATATAAGCCCAGAAGGTTTGAGGGAGAAGACGTTGAGAGAATAAGGGTTGTAGGACTGGTTAAACAAATCATTAAGGATTTATAATACGGTCATTAAACACAGGATAAAATCAGAGTTGAAACGGTTAGCCGTATTATAACGTGTTTTTTAACGGAACAACTCTCGGCGGCATCTTGAAAACTGCCCCCCAAAAACAGCTTTAAAAAGAGGAAGGAAGCAAAAAATGAAACGTCAGGACTATATTTCATGGGAAGAATATTTTATGGGAATAGCTCTTCTCTCCGCTCAAAGAAGCAAGGACAGCTCAACTCAGGTAGGCGCCTGCATAGTAAGCCGCGATAAAAAAATACTTTCGGTGGGTTATAACGGAATGCCTATAGGGTGCAGCGACGACGATATGCCCTGGGGAAGGGAAGGCGAAATGCTTGACACAAAATATGCTTTTGTGTGCCACGCGGAGCTGAATGCAATTCTTAACAACAACGGCGGTTCTTTAAAAGGCACAACTGTTTATACTACATTGTTCCCCTGCAACGAATGCACAAAAGCCATTATACAGTGCGGCATCAAAGAGGTGGTTTATTTGGAGGATAAATACAGTGAAACCGACAGCATAAAAGCTTCCAAAAAAATGATGGATATGGCGGGTGTAACATATCGGAAATACATATCGGGTAAAAAGGAAATCATTTTAAGTCTTTAATCAAAAAATAAAATGGCAATATTTTTTAATAGTATTATTTTCACTGCTTTTTTAAAACAAAAAACCTGCCGAAAATTATTGCGGCAGGTTTTTTGTTTCTTAGGATCAATATCGATTTTCTCTTACGTCGCGTTCATCTCCGATAAGCTCGTTTTTACGGAAAAACAGTGAAATGCACCATACCGCCGCTAAAGCAACTATTATATAGAGGATACGGCTTATAACACTGTCGCTTCCGCCAAATGCCCACGCTATCAGGTCAAAACGGAAAATTCCCATCAAGCCCCAGTTAAGTCCGCCTATGAGAAGGATCCAAAGTGCGATTTTATCCATCATTTTTATCATTCCTTTCTTTTTTATCCGAATTTATTGAAATTCCATACTATTCTTTAATTATTGGGGTTAAAATAATTTTCTCTGCTTTTTAATCAAAGAATAGTTTTAATCATATTATTTGCAGGTGACTTAACAATATTCTTTGTGCAAAAACTTCAATTTTTTTAGCAATATTTGTAAACTGTTACAAATCAATAAAAGTTTTAAAAAATATATTGACAAATCGTATTAGATCATGTATAATAAATAACGTTGTCGGGAGCTTAGCTCAGCTGGGAGAGCATCTGCCTTACAAGCAGAGGGTCACAGGTTCGAG
>CANDLP010000284.1 GCA_947385505.1 uncultured Clostridia bacterium | reverse complement strand
GAGATGACGCTCCGTGACTGGAGTTCAGACGTGTGCTCTTCCGATCTATTTTACCCTCCTTTTCAAAAATCCGCACACATATAGTATGCGGATTTTTATTTTTTCAGCTTTCCTTAAACGTTACTTCCTTCGGCTTCGGCTGGCACGCCTTCACTCTGTGGAGTGAAAATCTTATTATTATTATCGAAAGAAGGATATCCAAAGGGATCTGAAGTGTGAAAATATTTTTTGTATTCCCTGTCATAACGGACTGGTGCATAGCCATAAGCTCGAAAACCGCAAGCAATACGGGTATACGAACGCATGTGACGGCGGTTATATAAATATCGCTGTACTTCTGTGCGTTTTCCTCGACAACAATATATTTTTGGGGCATTTTTTTCGACTTGTATATCATTACCAAAGATACAGCAACGACAGCAGCGTCAATAAATATCCATATCAAATTCCACTGCCACACCACCAGTCCATCGATATCGTCGTTGACATTCAATATCAATTGATTCTGATCCGTAATATATTTGCCGAAGGACAATATGCACTGCACCGTAGCTACTATTATCAAAGCCGCCACAGCGTCAAGCACCATCTGCGCTATCTGATAATTGCGCTTTACTTTTATTGTTCCTATTTTCATATTTTTTCCTATATTTTAGTTATATCTATCATTTCCACATCGTCTATGGACTTGTGCATTTCAAGACAGGAAACCAAAGCGTTTGCCGTATCAATTGACGTAAGGCAGGCTATTGAACGCTCAGACGCCTTTCTCCTCATCTTTACGCTGTCGCGGGCGGGGTCGCGGCCGGTTTCAGAAGTGGAAATAACGTAATTTATTTTTCCGCTTTCAAGGAGAGTTATAACGTTGGGTTCCTTGCCTTCTTTTATGCGGTAGGTAAAGTTTGTGGCTATCATATTGCGGTTAAGAAGCGAAGCGGTACCGCCGGTTGCGTAAATATCGAAGCCCAGAGCCTCAAAACGGCTTGCAAGGTCTATTATTTCGGGCTTATCCTGATCCCTTACCGTAAAGAGAACTCCGCCTGAATACTGCATTTTAAAGCCTGCGGCAACAAGTCCCTTATAAAGAGCTTCGGAAAATGTTTTCGCAATACCGAGACATTCACCCGTGGATTTCATTTCAGGTCCCAGCTGAGTGTCAACGTCGTGAAGCTTTTCAAAGCTGAACACAGGCACTTTTACCGCCACATAATCCCCTGCGGGATACAGACCGCTTGTATAGCCCTGCTCCTTAAGAGAATGACCCAGCATTATCTTTGTGGCAATATCCACCATGGGAACCCCCGTTACCTTGCTGATATAAGGCACTGTTCTCGACGAACGGGGATTTACTTCTATTACGTAAACCTGATGGTCGTAAACCACGTACTGAATATTTACCAAACCTATAACATTAAGCGCCTTGGCAAGTCTTTCCGTATAGGTTATAATAACTTTTTTTACCCTCTCGGTAAGATTCTGAGCTGGATAGATGGAAATACTGTCGCCGCTGTGTACGCCCGCTCTTTCAATATGCTCCATGATACCGGGGATAAGGAAGTCGGCGCCGTCGCATATAGCGTCTACCTCCACCTCGGTGCCCATCATATACTTATCGATTAAAACGGGGTTTTCAAGCTTCTGGGCGGTGATTATCTTCATGTATTCGGTAACGTCGCTGTCCGCGTGAGCGATTATCATATTCTGTCCGCCAAGGACGTAAGAGGGACGAAGCAGCACGGGGTATCCAAGTCTGTTAGCTGCTCCCAAAGCTTCTTCAACGGTAAATACGGTTTCTCCCGCGGGTCTCGGAATGTCACAGCGCTCCAGAAGCTCGTCAAACAGCTCTCTGTCCTCAGCCGCGTCAATGCTTTCGGCGCTTGTTCCCAAAATATTGGCGCCTATCTCCTGAAGGTGTTTTGTAAGCTTTATCGCGGTCTGTCCGCCGAATTGAACCACCACTCCGTCAGGCTTTTCCGTGGCAATAAGGCTGTCCACGTCCTCAAAGGTGAGGGGGTCAAAGTAAAGACGGTCGCCTGTGTCAAAGTCGGTGGAAACGGTTTCGGGGTTATTGTTGCAAAGTATTGCTTCATAACCCATTTCCTTAAGCGCCCATACGCAGTGAACGGAGCAGTAGTCGAATTCTATTCCCTGCCCTATCCTGATAGGACCCGAACCGAATACAAGCACCTTTTTCTTATCGGCGGGGTGCTGTCTTATAAACTCCTCGGCTTCGTTTTCATCGTCATAGGTGCTGTAAAAGTAAGGCGTTTCGGCGGAAAACTCGGCGGCGCAGGTGTCAACCATTTTGTAAACCGCATTTCTCTTTTCAATTCCCCATTCCTTAAGCGGTTTTCCCGAAAGAGCTTCTATGGTCTTATCAAGATAGCAGTATTTTTTCGCCGCGTCGTACTTTTCCTGTGTTAAATCGCCCTCGGAGAGCCAGTCTTCAAGCTCTTTCAGATTTTTCAGCTTGTATATAAACCATTTGTCGATTTTGGTTATATCACTGATTTTTTCCGGTTCAATTCCGCGCTTTAAAGCTTCAAACACGCAGAAAGCCCGATCAACGTCCACATCGTGAAGCTTTTCAACAACCTCTTCATCGGTAAGCTCCGCAAAAGCTTTTTTGCTTAAAGTGTCCATTCCAAGCTCTATGGAGCGGACAGCCTTCATCATTGCGGCTTCAAAGCTTGTGCCTATGGACATTATTTCGCCTGTTGCCTTCATCTGGGTGCCCAAAGTCTTTTTGGCGTATACAAACTTGTCAAAGGGCCATTTCGGGAATTTTACCACGATATAATCTATGGTAGGCTCAAAGCAGGCATAGGTCTTGCCTGTTACCTGATTTATTATTTCGTCCAAAGAGTAGCCTATGGCGATTCTGGTAGCTACCTTCGCTATTGGGTAACCTGTTGCTTTAGAAGCAAGAGCAGAGGAACGGCTTACTCTGGGGTTTACCTCTATTACGGCATACTCGAAACTGCTTGGATGAAGGGCAAACTGACAGTTGCAGCCGCCTTCCACCTTCAAAGCCTGAACAATGTTCAAGGCGGCGGTGCGCAGCATCTGGTACTCTTTATCGGAAAGCGTTACGGCGGGAGCAACCACAATGCTGTCCCCTGTATGAACTCCGACGGGGTCGAAGTTTTCCATGGAGCAGACGGTAATTACGTTTCCTCTCGCATCGCGGATAACCTCGAACTCTATCTCCTTCCAGCCGCTGATGCACTTTTCCACCAGTATCTGGTGTATTGGCGACATTCTTAAACCGTTTATCGCAATTTCGTGAAGCTCGGTTTCATTATTTGCAATACCGCCGCCTGTGCCGCCTAAAGTGAAGGCGGGGCGCACTATTACGGGATAGCCTATTTCCTTGTTGGCAAAATCCATAGCGTCCTCTAAGGTCTCCACAACCTTAGAAGGTATACAAGGCTCGCCTATTGACTCCATGGTGTCTTTAAACGCCTGTCTGTCCTCCGCCTTATGAATCGTCTGGGGATCCGCGCCCAGCAACTTTACGCCGTGGCTGTCCAGAAATCCTTCTTCGGCAAGCTGCATAGACATTGTAAGTCCCGTCTGTCCTCCCAAAGTGGACAAAATGCTGTCGGGCTTTTCTATTTCTATTATTCTTTTAAGGCAGTCCAAAGTAAGCGGCTCAATATATATTTTATCCGCCATATGCTTGTCAGTCATAATGGTGGCAGGGTTGGAGTTCACCAATACCACCTCAAGACCTTCCTGCTTGAGCACGCGGCAGGCTTGTGAACCGGCATAGTCAAATTCGGCTGCCTGTCCGATTACAATAGGACCCGATCCTATCATAAGAACTTTTTTTATATCGCTTCTCAGTGGCATTACTTATGCTCCTCCATTAACTTGATAAATTCGTCGAAAAGATAGGCGGTAAGATCGGAAGAGCACACGTCTGAACTCCAGTCACGGAGCGTCATC
>CANDLP010000283.1 GCA_947385505.1 uncultured Clostridia bacterium | reverse complement strand
ACAACTATCCTTTTTTAAAATACATAGCCGAGGGAATTCTTAACATTGCCGCAGGCTTCGACAAGCTCTGCCAATTGCTTCGGTTCCATCGCCATTCCGTTGTCCCAGCCCATTTTGGAGCTATCAAGAGTAAAGTGTTTCTCGATGATACAAGCTCCCAGCGCTACCGCTGCCACAGGCACCTCAATTCCAAGCGTATGGTCGGAGTAGCCGACAGGATATTCGGGGAAACGCTCCCTGAGACCGATAATATTGTTCAGATTTATCATCCCGGCCGAGGCGGGATAGACGGAAACACAGTGCAGCAGGCATAATCTGCGATTCCCGGTGCTTTCCACCGCCGCAACCGCTTTTTCTATCTCCTCCGTATCCGCCATTCCCGTTGAAAGAATCACGGGAAGTCCCTTTTCGGCTATGTATTTTAAAAAAGGATAGTTGTTTATTTCCATTGAAGCGACTTTGATAAAGGGAGGATTTAACGAGGCGAGAAAATCGACTTCCTTTTCCGAGTAAGGCGTTGAGGAAAAACCTATCCCTATCTCCCTGCAATATTCTGCCGCCTCACCGAGCTTTTCCTCAAACATTGAAAATTTCGCTACCATTCGTTTCGCTATCGGATTTTCGTCATAATAACTTTTTGAATAAAGCGTATCGGGCGTCCATGATTGAAACTTAACGCAGTTACAGCCCGCTTTTTTTGCCTCGGCGATCATTTCCTTTGCCCGTTCAAGACTGCCGTTATGGCTTGAATTGAGCTCGGCTATAAAATATGGCTTTCCAAAGTTGCTTATTTCAAATCCGTCTTCAAGTTTTACTGTTGTCATAGATACTTTCCTTTCAGCAGGATTTAATATTATGGGCTATCTGAAAAGTCGCAATTTGCACAATTTCTGCTAACTGCGGACGCTTTCTGCGTCAAAAATGCTCGGAATACTTTAGTATGCCTGCGCTTTTTCTTTGAAATCGCCGAAATTGTACAAAATTGCTCTGTTTTCAGATACACCCTAATCTCCGAATTAGTATTATACGTTCATTCTTCCGCCGTCGACTATAATTACCTGTCCCGTAACAAAAGATGCCTTGTCACCCGCCAGCCAGCAGACGGCGTCGGCAACTTCCGCAGGCTCGGCGGTGCGTTTCATTGACGTTCGGTTTATTACCTCGCTGAGCTGCTCCGCGGTTCTTGTGGATTCCATGTCGGTTTTCACCGTGCCCGGAGCAATTGCGTTCACCCTTATTCCGAAGGGCGCAAGCTCTTTTGATATAACCTTTGTTGCGTAAATAAGCGCGGCCTTGCTCGAACCGTAAGCAATGTTGCCCTGAAACGCTTCTATTCCGCTTACCGAGGATATATTGATGATACACCCGCTTCTTTGACGCATCATAAGCTTTGAAATAAGCTGTATTATATGGAGCTGTTCAAAAAAATTTATGTCGAAAAGCTCCTTTATTTTTGAAATCGGCATCATGGAAAGAGCTGTTCCGTAGGAAACGGCAGCGTTGTTTACAAGAATATCGATTTTTTTCTTTTCCTTGACAATGCCCATAAACGCATTTTCCACCGAGGCGGATTCGGAAAGATCAAAGTAAAGCGGGATGACCCCGATTTTATTTTCCTCTGCAAGCTGCTCCGCCCATCGGATAAATTCCGCGGTTTCTTTTCTGCAGCATACGTATAAGTCCGCGCCCTCCGCGGCAAGCGTCTCCGCGGACGCTTTTCCTATTCCGCGTGACGCGCCCGTCACGATTGCGGTTTTTCCTGTCAGATACCCCATTTATATGACCGTTCCTTTCCTCTTAAGGAATGCTTGAAAGATAATTTTTTCAAGTTTACCTTCTATTCAATATTCATGATACGGGAAGCAGAGCGAATGATATCGTATCCGTCCCATATTTCTTTTATCTCAAGAGACTTGCCGAATGGCACTATCCTGTCAATGCCATTAGGTTCGCTGCTCCCGATAAGCGATACGATCTCCTCCCGCTTAAATCCAAAATAGCACATTGTCTGAAATTTCGGGGTAATATAGGAAAAAATATCGGTAATGCCGGAAATTCCGTATTCATAAAAATAACCGCATTCTCCGCGCAAATCGGTTATATCATCGGGCAGCGAGCCAAGCTCTATCCTGTATAAAATATTGTTATCAAATATACATTTCGGTTTTATATCCGCGTTTATTATATCTTCACAAAGGCGGACATACTTATTGACCGCGCTTTCCGCTTGCATAGCGTATTTTTTCAGTGCCGTGCTTTTAACGCAGCTCCAGAAGCGTTCCACGCTTTTTTCGTCGGCGTTTTTCCAAAAAATGATCCTCGGAGACGAACAGGCGTTCTGGTCCATAAGATATGTGTCATTGTAAAACGACTCCGCCAGTGTGTTCAGCGTATCCTCCGACGCGGCAGCAACCGCTTTTCCGTCGATAACGCCTATTGAATACCTGTCCGAAAAAGCGATATCCGTACAGCGGGGTTTTGACGGAAGCGATTTAAAATAATCAACCGTTTTGTCCCCGCCCCAAATAATGCGGACATCTGCCGATGCGGAAAAACGCTTGTTTATGTCGTCATCGGCTTCATATGCCACTATTGCGTTACGGCAGGCGAGACGGGGATAATTATTTATAACCTTCGCGATTTCACCGCACACTATTTCCGTTTGTTCAAAGGGCTTGGAGGATATTCTGACAATATTGGCGTTTCCCGAAAGCAAGCCGAAAACAAACGAAAACGCAAAGTTTATCGGAACATTCGAGGGCGCGATATGAAACGCCAGACCTCTTCCTAAACGAATTTCCTCCTTATATTTGCACTTTATTTTTTCTATGCCGGATTTCCTGCAAAAAAAAGCGAAAGAGACAATGTCGGCATATGCGGCGGCTTTCCTGTTCTTCATAAGCGCAGCCGATAAATCTCCCAAGAACCCGCAAACGTCCTCGGAAAACGCTTTTATTCCTGTATGCAATATCTTGTCGTCGCCCACAAGGTACTTAATGTCTTTCATATGTGTCGCTGCACCCCCTTATTTCCGCACCCTTTATTCTTCCGTATATTTCAAAATATTTGCCTTTCCTTCCGCATGGACAGTCGTCTTCTCCGATAACCGCGCCTTCGTCCTCCGAAAGGAGGATGTGACCGGGATAACTTGTGGGCAGGAGGGAGATCAGCTTTATTATTCCTTTTTCTCCAATTTCGGCAGCCGTGAAATCGCTTGGACGCAGTATGTCAATGTCAGAAAAATTAGAAGTGTGAAGATGTCCGTGTTCACACTCCATAAAAATTGACCCCGTCTGCTCGACCATGCCGTAGTAATTGAGAACCTTGTCAAGCTCTGTGACGGATTTTAGGGAACTGCGGAACCGCTCCGCGCTTACCTGCATATCCACAAGCTTTTTCCAACCCCCACCGTGGATCATAGTACCCTTAACCGCAAGCTTCCTGCCGCTTTTTTGAAGAGGCAGGAAAAAATGCAGCCATATCATATAAGTAAAGCCGAATAAAAGAACCTCCTGCCCTTCATACTTTTCGCAAAAGCCATTTACCGCATCCCAGTTTATATTCATCTCTTCATCGAGAGCATAGGTTATATCCCGTCCGAGCATCGAAAATCCGAGAATACCTGCGCCGCGCGCGGAAAACATATTGCGGTTCTTAATCACGGCGGATGAATCTATCACAAGCATGGGCATGCGGCTTTTTCCCGTGAAGTCCGACACGATTTTTACCAGGGCTTTTGTTTGTCTGGAAGAAGTGTCTTTGTCAAGATAGATTTTGGATACGCTCTGACCCATTGTTCCCGAGGAAGTCATAGTTTTTATTATGTCCTTATCGCCGCAGCTTTTAAGCTCATATTCCTTAAACAGCCTCACGGGGAGCGCGGGGTTGTTTCCGAGAACGCTTACAAGCTTTTCGTACGGGCGGCAACGCTCGGAATGGTGCCTGCACAAAAGCGCGAGGCTTTCATCGTAAAAGATCGGAAGAG
>CANDLP010000282.1 GCA_947385505.1 uncultured Clostridia bacterium | reverse complement strand
TCCCTCAGTTATTGTATTGAACTTAAATAACCACCGCCTTCGGCGGTACTTCGGCGAAGCCGAAGTATTTGAATTGTGGATAAAATCTACAATTCAAATGGTTATTGGTATAAGCATGCCTTTGTCGAGCCCTAAGATTACGGAAACGGTTCCGTTTTCTGTCTGCGCCGCTTCTCTGAGCGCATGGTCCGGAAGATCCGCCTGTCGCCGGATATGTAAATTATCTTTTCAATATGTATCGGAACGTTGCTTCGGTTCGATTTTATGTATTGCGTTTTTCAGGCGCTCAGCGAATTCCTTATTGTCGTCTGAAATGATATATTTCATAATAAATGCTCCTAAGCCGGAAAAATTTATATATTGTATTGTACAAATTTTTTCTGTAATTGTCAAGAAAAAAAAGACATTTGCAGAAAATCCGTAAAAAAGCAAAGTGTGAAAATAACAGTATTGACAAAAGTTTCGCGTTAAGCTATAATATATTATATGTGAGAAAATCGGGATGTTTTTTGGAAAAAAGAAATACGATATTTTCCAAACACGCCGTAATGGCAAAGGAGTCGCCTTAATATGAATAAAAACAGTAAAATAAAATTTTTTCTTATCATGAGCCTCGTTGTTATGGTAACTTTTTTTGTGGGAACTATGACCGTTTTCTCTATAACGGTTGGGAAAAGAAACAGTGAAGTCATATCTCAAATGGGCAATATTTATACATCCGGTATGAGCAGTGAAATCGCAGTACATTTTGAATCGATTATCAACCTTCAGATCGATAAAGCCGCCACTATTCTTTCTTCGGTTCCGGATAAATCCGCCGTGTACAGCGAGGATATGATAAAGGAGCTTGAAAAAGAGGGAAAAAATCACGGTTATGATTATTTTGCTCTTATGGATCCGGAGGGAAACTTTGAGGTTATTTACGGCGAGAAGCTTGTGCTTGTGGATCCGGAGCCTTTTATAGCTTCAATGAACAATAACGAGAAAAAAGTTGCAATCGCCAAAAGGGCTTCCGATCAGGACGAGACAAATTCCGGAGACATTATTGCTATCGGCATCTCTTCACATTACCCTATGAGCGGCGGAAGAAGGAGCACCGCCATGGTTATAGGCATACCCGTTTCGGATCTCAGCCTTCCTCTTGCTCTTGATATGGACAATTCCATTCTTGTTTATTCCCATGTTATACGAAGCGACGGAAGCTTTATCATACGCAGCGAAGGCGCTTCCGAAGCAAACTTTTTTGAACGTATGAGAAACATTTATCATGACGTTGACGGCGGCGACATAGAGGATTACATAAGCCAGCTCTGTTTAAACATGGAAAAAAATGAGAACTTTTTCCAGAATTTTTATATGAATCAGGAATCCGATACATTTAGCTCCAAAAATCAAAAATGCGCTTTGTTCTGTACCCGTCTTACAAATTCCGAATGGTATCTTATCACTGTTATGCCATATGGAAGCATTAACGAGATCATAGACGAATCAGGCGTCTTTCAGCAAAGAATGTACGCATTGACAGTTTTTCTGATGCTGGCTGTTATAATCGTCATCTTTATTCTCTATTTCAGAATGACATGGCGCCAGATGACAGAGATGGACATCGCACGAAAAGAGGCGGTAAAGGCAAACAAGGCGAAGAGCGAATTCCTTTCAAATATGAGCCACGATATCAGAACCCCGATGAACGCCATTGTCGGCATGACCGCAATAGCGGTGGCGCACCTGGACGACCGTCAGCAGGTTCAGACCTGTCTTAAGAAAATTTCCCTTTCCAGCAAGCATCTGCTTGGACTAATCAATGATATACTGGATATGTCCAAGATAGAAAGCGGAAAAATGACCCTCAATATGGATATGATATCGCTGCGCGAGGTTATGGACAGCATTGTAAGCATTGTACAGCCTCAGATTAAGGCGAAGAATCAGAATTTTGAGGTTTCCATACACGATATCAAGTGTGAGAACGTCTACTGCGACAGCGTAAGGCTGAATCAGGTAATACTCAACATTATGTCCAACGCGGTGAAGTTTACGCACGACGGGGGAGAGATACATACTGTTCTTTATCAGGAGGATTCAGATAAGGGAGAGAACTATATAAAGGTTCACTTTATCGTCAAGGACAACGGTATAGGAATGTCGCCGGAATTCAAGGAAAAGATTTTTGAATCCTTTGTGAGGGAGGATAATAAGAGAGTCCATACCACGGAGGGATCGGGACTCGGCATGGCTATTACAAAATATATTGTAGACGCCATGAACGGCAGCATAGAAGTGGAAAGCGAACAGGGCAAGGGCTCAAAGTTCCATATTACAATAGATATGGAAAAGGCTACCGAGAGCGAGGAGGAAATGGTTCTTCCCAGATGGAGAATGCTGGTGGTGGACGATGACAAGCTGCTTTGTCAAAGCGCAGTTAATTCTCTTAAGGAAATTGGCGTGGACGCGGACTGGAGCCTTGACGCGGAGAAGGCGCTCGAAATGATAAGCGAGAAAAACAAAAAGCTTATGCCGTATGAGGTTATACTCATTGACTGGAAGCTTCCCGGAATGGACGGAATAGAAGCAACCAGAATAATCAGGCGCGAAATGAACAACAATATTCCCATTATACTTATTTCCGCCTACGACTGGAGCGAGATTGAAACCGACGCACGGGAGGCGGGAGTTACAGGCTTTATCTCCAAGCCGCTGTTTAAATCCACCCTTTATCACGGACTTAAACAATTCAGCGGCGAAAATAGTACCGATGAGAAAAAAGCGGTGAATGAGGAGCATAAGCTTGGAAATATCAACGTGCTTCTGGCGGAGGACAACGAACTTAACTGGGAGATCGCTTACGAGCTTCTTACTCCCATCGGTCTTAAGCTGGATCACGCGGAAAACGGAAAAGTATGTCTGGATATGTTTGAAAAATCTCCCGTAGGACATTACTCAGCAGTTCTTATGGATATAAGAATGCCGGTTATGTCAGGACTTGATGCCACAGCGGCAATACGCGAGCTTGACCGTCCTGACGCGGATTTGCCTATTATCGCCATGACCGCCGACGCATTCACCGAAGACAGACAGAAGTGTCTTAAGGCGGGAATGAACGCTCATATAGCTAAGCCTATTGACGTTAAAGAAGTTGAGCGGCTGCTGGAAAAATTTGTGAAAACAAAGTAACGTTTGTAAAACAAGAAATAAACAAGCGGTGAAGCCGCAGGTGTCTTTTTCGCGCTCTTTGTGAAAAATACTACTCGTCCATTGACGGTACGGACAGGCGAAAACGGAGATAGAACGGGGATTGCTTTCGGCGGAAAGATGCGCTATACTTTTAACCGATAAAATAACTGACAAATTGGGATTTGCGGGGCAGACAAAATGGAAATCAGAAAAGCAGCAGTTCAAGAAATGCTGAGTTTATGGGGATATGAAAACATGGGTTCGGTACCGCCAACCACATTGTTTTTTGCGCAGAATATATTATCTGGAAATGCCGAGTTTTGGACACTAAACGATAACGGTCAGATTATTGGTGAATTATATATCTTTTGGAAATTGGGCGATAAAGATTTTGCGGACGGAAAAAACAGAGCGTACCTATGCGCGTTTCGCATTAAAAGCGAATATCGTGGAAAAGGCTGCGGGAGTTTTTTATTAAAAGAGGTTTTGGAATATATCAAGAATAAAGGCATTCAAATTGTAACAATCGGCGTTGATGAGACAGAAGAGCATAATATTAGAATGTACCATAGATTTGGTTTTACAAATAAGATAAAAGATTGTTTTAAAGATCCTTGCAATGTTGATAGTGAGATGAAACCCAAGTTGAGTCCTTGTTTTTGGCTTCTTGCTAAGAGTTTGCAGTAAGCAAATTCCGGTTTATAATAAGAGGGTACGGTCTTGACAAAACAAGAGTGTATGCTGTTGTTTAATAGTATGCGGCAGAATTTTTTTGAACAAATTAACATTATATATCTTCAGATCGGAAGAGCGTCGTGTAGGGAAAGAGTGTGCACGGACGTGG
>CANDLP010000281.1 GCA_947385505.1 uncultured Clostridia bacterium | reverse complement strand
ATAATCGGAAGTAATAAAAATCAAATCTTTCAATTTCTTTTGCCCAAGACTGCCTATAAGTTCCGACGCATTTGCTTCAAAGACCGATAAGAACTTTTTATAAATATTTTCCATTGCCTCGTTGAGAAGATCCCCGACGGTTTCATAATGCAGATAAAAAGTAGATCTGTTTACTCCCGCCTTTTCGCATATTTCTTTTACGGTAATGTACTCAAGATCCTTTACCGCAAGCAATGAAATGAGCGCCTCATCCATAAGCAAAGCCGTATTGAAATATTTGCTTTCGGATCTGTTCATCATATCGCTCCTTCCGTATTATACTGTTTCCGCTTTAAAAATAGACAATGTCTATATTTAAACAGAAATTAGTATTATTCGTCCGCTTCGCTGATTTCTTTGGCAAGCTGCATAATTTCAAAAGCATACTTACGCTTTCCCGATTCCAGCATTTTTTTGTAGACAGGATAATTTATACCAATACCAACGATACCCCCAATTCCTGTAATAATCCCCGCAGCTACCGATACAGGCGAACCGTCACCGATAACTCTCATTGCAAGGCACATTCCGACGCCCAACACAAGCGTCATTACGATTCCAAAGATGTAACCGAAAATATTTGCTTTGCTTTTCGCCTTTTTGTCCAATTTCTTTAAAGCTACTACTTTTGACGTATCCTTGAGTGCGTACTCGTTTGCAATGGATTCCGCAAAAATTTTGTCTGTGTTCATAAATAAATCTCCTTTTATTTTTTTCAGTTGAAAGCAATAATCGTGCAGAACTGATAGTTTTATTATAATAAATTTTCTCGTAAAATTGAACAACAAGAACTGAGAACTATGTTGATTTCAGAAAAAACCTGCAATAACAAAAAACGCCGGAAATATGAAAATTCCCAACGTTTTTTCAATTCTAATCCGCTAAAAGTCTTACACTGCCGAGAAAACTTTTACTGTTTTTTACTCTTTTTACGTTTTTTATATATCATAACCCCGGCGATTACACCGATTGCTGCGGCGCAAACTGCGGGGATTCCGTATTTAACGGCAAAAGAATTATATCCGTTATCTGCGCTTAACGCTTCCTTAACGTCGTATTCCTCATTGTTTTCGGGAAACTCGTTATTAAAGCCTTTTTCTGTGCAAAACTGCCAGTTTCTTACAGTTATTCCTTTATCGGAAAAAATAAAGTACAAGTCATGCACTCCACCGATTTCACCTACGAATTTATTATACATTACCGTAAAATCATCGGAATCAAGATCAATGCTTGTCAGCATTTCACCGTCGGGTTTATCAAGCCTTACTTCTACCCTGCCTTTTCCCTTTGCTTCCGCCAAAAAAGTGAGATCCTTTCTCAGCGCATACTTTTCGCTGTCCTTTTTATCGGGAACGGTAAACATTACGTTTTTAACACTTGTCCATGCGCCTGCCGCTTCGCTTATAACCAGCGGATCGCTCATATCCGCGGTGTCAAAAACGGTGGCGGCTTCGGAATTTATCGTTGCTCCCGAGGAAACAACATAGGGAATCAAAGCATCCGCTTCCTTAACGCCTGACTTGCTGCTTTCTGATTTTTCTATAGTAACCGTCTTTTCTTCCACATTTATTTTCTCAACGCAAAGACTTCTGTATCCGCCCTTTATGCCCATTGACTTTTTAAGGAAAAGCGTATGGTATATCATATACCAATCGTCCTTGAATTTTTGCATATGAGTATGATTATTTGAGTAATCATAGCCCGACAGACCGGGATTTTTAAAACACTCGCCGCCCATTTCCCAGCTTTCGGGATCCAAAGGCGTTTTGGTGGTCATATATACCATACTGCAATCCGAAGGAGCTTCAACATCATAGTCCCACTGGAGAAAATGCTTGTTCCAATCGGAACAATAGGTGTAAACATAAGTGCCGTTTATATAATTCAGTTCGCTCGCTTCAAAGAAATAAGGAGCGGGGATTCTTACAAAATCACTGTCAAACGACAGCATATCCTCACCAAGACGCACTATTCTTGTAGAGCCTGGCATAAAGTCCGTTCCGTCCTTTGCCCTACCTCCGCCGAATGAGAGCCAGCCTACGCCGTTGTCGTCGATAACCACTCCGGGATCAAAGGGATTGGGACAGTCCGTAAGACCGGGAGTGCCCTGAGAAATAAGAGGAGCGCCCAACGGATCGCTCCATGGACCCAAAGGATCGGTTGCGGTGATTACGCCTACTCCCGTGCCGTTATTTGAAAAATAAAGGTAAAAGTGTGTGAGACCGTCATCTTCTACCCGTGACGCAATGGACGGAGCCCATGAGTTCATTATCCACGGGGCAACCTCACCTACGTTTATTTCTCCGTGATATATCCAGTTTACCATATCTTCGGTCGAAAAAATAACAAGAGACTTGATTTTTTCGTATGTATTGTCTTTGTCCGCGCCGCTTGCAAGATATTGCTGATGATCGCTGGTTCCGTAAACATAGAGTCTTCCGTCATACTCTACCGCAGTCGGATCAGCGCAGAATATTTTAGAAGAAATAGGATTATTCGCAAGATCTGATTTAAATGTTTCCGCTATCTCTCCCGTGTATTCGGTTCCGGAAGCGGTTTCGGCGGCCGAAGCGTTTGAGGTAAGCATAACCGCGGAGCAGAGACCTGCTGTGATTTTTTTGATATTGTTTTCCATATACGCTGTCCTTTCCTATATTTAATCCGATCCCTTTTTTAACTCTGGATATTACGTCAATTTAAAATGGGACTGGTATAAATTTATTATATTGTATAACATATCTGCCCAAATTGCAATATCCAAATATGCACAAAAGGATATAAAAATATGCTTTATATGAAAAACATTCGTACATTTATTTGAAATTATAGCAATTCACAAAAATAATAACAATCAACTTGTTGATCGAAAAGCTTTTTATTATTTTATTGGATCGCTATAGTATTCCGCCAATTAAATCTTGAATATTTAATTGGCGGAACAATAACAATCACAATTCAGCAAAATTTTTTAATATCGAAAGCCCCACTTCCCCGCTTTTTTCAGGATGAAACTGCGCTCCGTAAATAAAGCCGCTGCCTACCAACGCGGGAACCTTTCCTCCGTAATCGGCATATGAATATACATCCTCGGAGGCGCAGTCCGCCGCATATGAATGAACAAAATAAACATACTGCCCCTCGTCCGTATCTTTCAGCAAAGGACATTCCCTGTTGTGCTCCAAAGCGTTCCAGCCCATCTGAGGAACAGACAATCCGCCTTTCGGCTTCATAAGCCTTACTGCTCCTTTAATAAGGCTTAAACCCGTATATTCCCCGAATTCTAAGCTTTTTTCAAACAAAAGCTGCATACCCAGACAAATCCCCAAAAACGGTTTTTTGAAAGCCTCGGATTTTATAGTATCTGCCAACCCCGATCGGTTCAGCTTATCCATAGCGTCACCGAAAGCGCCCACGCCGGGAAGTATCAAGCGATGCGCATTAACGATATCCGCCTTATCCGAAGTAATTTTGTTTTCGAGTCCGAGATAATTCAAAGCATTCTGTACGCTGAATAAATTTCCCGCTCCGTAATCAATTATCGCTATCATAACAATTGTTCCTTATACATTTTAATATGTTCCATTATGTGACCGATATTGCCCTCGCCCGCATATTCCTTCATGTCGAAAAAATCATGATCGAGATCGCTCCAGAACAATGGGTTTTCATTTCCGCCCACCTTTGTCCCGCAATTAAGTCTCCCAACATACACCTCAACATAGCAGCCGTCAAGATAATAAGTAAAGTCCATAAGATGAGTAAGCTTAATTTGCTCCCCTGTTATGCCTGTTTCCTCAAAAAGCTCACGGTAAGCAGCGGCTTCATGGTCTTCGCCTTCCTCTATTTTTCCGCCCACCATATTGTTAAGTCCGAAATAGGGATTTTTCACTCTTTTGCACATTAACATTTTATTGCGCTCTTTGTTGAACACTGCCACTAAATTATATCCCTGCACTTAAAGTACCCCCTTTGAGGATAAAACCTCGCCGCAGGGTCTGAC
>CANDLP010000280.1 GCA_947385505.1 uncultured Clostridia bacterium | reverse complement strand
GCGACAAAATTGTGCTCGTAAATATGCATACTGATTTTATGTGAACACACTCTAAAGTTGAAACGGATAACAATATTATACCGTTTGACTTTCACAATTTGCTATAGTATAAAATAAAATCCTCCGCTTCGGATTTTGAAAATAAAGAAATATTTTCTGTCCGAATCGGAGGATTCGAGTATTTTTTATTATGAGATAAAGCTTACCTTTTCGGAATTTAACGAATTGTTGATAACATCCTGAAGCCGTTCAAAAAGCTCGTTATAACGTATATTCCCCTTGCATATTTCCGAAAGCTTAATTGCTCCCGCTCTTACCGCTACGGGAATCTCCTTTCCGTCGCAGCTTATGGGGTTTCCGTTATGACGTATAACTTTGTCCGCCGCCTCTTCAACGTCCTTCTTTTCCGAAAGTCCTGTGACAGCCGCAAACTCGTCTCCGCCTATCCTGAATACCGGCATATCCTCGCCCGCCATCTCGTCGATCCTTCGGAAGGCTTCCATGATTGCGCCGTCTCCAGCCTTTCTCCCTAAGCTTTTGTTGATCTTGTCAAGACCGACAAGATCAAAGCACAGCACATAACCGTCACGGTTTTCTTTAAGCACGTTATAAAGCTCCGTAATATCAACTTTTCTTCCCATATGTCTTTCTCCTTTCAGACTGTTTTCGTCGGGTATTATCCTTGGGAAAATGCCCGCCTGATGTCTTTCGCACTTGAATTTAGAGGGAGAAATGCCCCAAAGTCTTTTAAAAGCTCTCGTAAATACTTCGGGAGAATTGTACTGATATTTCATCGCTATTTCGGTAAGTGTCATATCGGTGCCCATTATATCCTCGGCACAGCGGGTGAGTCTGCGCTTTGAGATATACTCTTTCAGGCTTGTGTGGGTGCAGTATCTCCATACCTTTTGAAGGGAAGATAACGAGCAGCAGCATACCGCGGCGATGTCCTCCTGCTTTATTTCACCGCATAGATTTTCCTCGATATAATTTACCGCGTCAGCGAAAATAAAGAAATTCTTCATTTTTTCATTTCCCGCCTCCTTTTCGGTACAGCCTGTAAAGCGCTTTCTGACTGTGGTTTCATTTTAACATATTTTCCCGAAAAAGTCTTGATTTTTTGAGTAAATTTAAAAAATATGAAGCTGTTTTTTATTAAATTTATTTTTACTCATCCAAGCAGGAATCCAGATATTCGATCGCACCCAAAGCCGCAGTGTTCCCCTCGCCTGCCGCTTTTACGTACTGATACGGCCTTCCCGTACAATCTCCGCAGGCGAAGCAGCCTTTCAGGCTCGTCCTCATTCCTCGGTCAACGGCTATGTGACCTTCGTTTGTTTCAATATCGGAAATCAGCGCGGAAGGTGAGATACAATCTCTTAAGCAAAACAATCCGCTTACTTCGAGTATCTGACCGTTTTTCAGCAGTATTCCCGACAATCGTTCTTCTCCCTCCGCCGATTCGGGGAAAGAGCCTGTCATTTTTACATTATCGGGTAAAACGGTCCCGTCGGTTTTAAAGGCGGGAAAAAAGTAAAGCTCTTCCGCAAGCTCGGCAAGATATGTTACTTCATGAAAAAAACTCGGATTTGTGGATATGACGGCGATTTTTTTATTTTTATACAGTCCGCCGTCACATGTGGCACAATAGCTGATTCCTTTTCCCAAAAGCTTTTCTTCGTTTTTTACCGAAGCGGCGGAGGTCACTCCCGTGGCTAAGATCAGACTTTTCGTTTCATAAAAATCCGTTTGAGCCGTAACCGCGTAATTGCTCCCGAAAGGAATCACCGAGGTGACGATTTTTTCGTTTATTTCGATGTCCATTTTGTTCAGGTGGTTTTTAAAGGCCTCGGAAAGCGCTTTTCCTGATATTGAAGGGAAGCCGGGGTAATTTGATATTTTTTCGGCTTTGTTTATTTTTTCACTCAGATTTTTGCTCCCAAAAAGAAGAAAATTTTTGTTGTGTATTTTTAAGGTTATGGCGGCGGATATTCCTGCGGGGCCGGTGCCTATTATTATACAATCGTAAATCATTCTCAGCGCTCCTTTTTTCTTTTGATTATAACATTTTACCGGTGCGTTTTCAAGGCTTTCATAAAAAGTAAATCTATTATGTATTCGGAAAATTACGGTTATGATATTGAAATTTTTGGAAAAATCGGTATAATATACTATATAACACTTACTTTTTACACCAACTTATACCAATCCTATTTTAAACTATTGATAAAATCAATAGTTTAAAATAGGTTGCACCTGAAGCACTAATCCCACAGTTCTAAAAGGGATTAGTATTAATTTACAAACGGAGGGCATTATGAAAAGCATAAGGTCAAAATTTTTCGGATCGGCGGCGGTTTTAACAGCGGCTGCTATTATAATTTTAACCTCGGCCGCCTGCTCCAACGAAAATAAAAACGGGCAAGCCTCAGATAAAAAAGCGGTCTCTCAGATTACGGACGGAGTTATTTTTCACGCTTGGTGTCAATCCTTCAATACCATAAAGGAAAGCATGCCGGATATAGCTTACGCGGGCTTTACCGCGATACAGACATCGCCGATAAACGAATGCGTAGTTGGCGGGAACGGTGGAATGCAGCTTAACGGCGAGGGTAAGTGGTATTATCATTATCAGCCCACCGACTGGGTAATAGGCAACTATCAGCTTGGCACTAAGGATGAGTTTTCCGCAATGTGCGAGGAAGCCCACAAATACGGTATAAAGGTGATAGTGGACGTGGTTCCCAATCATACTACGCCGGATCTGGAAAGCGTGGGTCAGGGGCTTATTGACGCGGTAGGCGGAATAGATAAGCTTTATCATGCCAACGGAAAAAATGAAATAGTCAATTGGTCGGACCGTCTTGAATGCACTACCGGTCAGATGGGCGGGCTTCCCGACGTGAACACCGAAAATAAGGATTTTCAGGATTATTTTATAAAATATCTCAACGAGTGTATAGCCTGCGGAGCCGACGGCTTCAGATACGATACCGCAAAGCATATAGGGCTGCCTTCCGATCCCGTCGATCCCAATTCGGATAAAAACAATTTCTGGGAAAGGGTAACTTCCGAGATTAACGAAGCGGATCGTATTTTTAACTACGGAGAAGTTCTTCAAGGGGACGGCGAAAAGATCGAGGAATATCAGAAGGCTGTCGGCGGTACTACGGCCAGCGGATACGGCGAAGCGGTAAGAAATGCTGTAACTTCACGAAAATTAAACGCAGCCGCGCTTACCGACCTTAAAATCAACACGGAAGATCCCACGGCGGTCACTTGGGTGGAATCACACGACAATTACTGCAACGACGGCACCTCAAGCTCCCTTTCCGATAAGCAGGTGATTTTGGGCTGGGCTATAATAGCCGCAAGGGAAAACGGCACTCCTTTGTTTTTTGACAGACCTTATGGCAATACCGCAGGCAATATGTGGGGCGCCATGAATAGAATCGGGGCAATGGGAAATCCTTTCTATAAGGACGACACCGTGACGGAAGTTAACCGTTTCAGAACCGCTATGACAGGAGAGGCGGAAAAGCTTTCCAACGCCGACGCGGACGAAAGCGTGCTGCTTATTGAACGCGGTTCAAAGGGGCTTGTTATAGTAAACGGCGGAAGATACAGCTATACCCTTAACAATACCGTTTCTCTTCCCGATGGGAAATATGTGGACAGAATAAGCGGTGAAACGGAGTTTACCGTTGAAAACGGAACGCTCAGCGGGCTTGTCTTTGCCGAAAGCGCGGTGGTGCTTTATAACGAGGGTTATGTTGAAAAAGAGCGTTTGGGAGCAATGTCCGTTGATTCCGAAAGCTTTATACTTACCGAAAACGAACCTGTGACCGTGACCTTAAGAGCGGAGAACGCGGGCAATACCTTCTTTTCTGTAGATAACGGCGAGTATAAGACATTCTCCGACGGCGACAAGCTGGAAATAGGCGGCGGTACGGAAAACGGCAAGCCCGTAAAGCTGACTCTTAAATCCGAGGACGGAAAAGGGAATGTTTTATCCGTTATGAGCTGGTATTTTACCGTTCAGGGAAAACGCAGCGTGGAAGCG
>CANDLP010000279.1 GCA_947385505.1 uncultured Clostridia bacterium | reverse complement strand
ATAACTGAGGGAGCTTTGCTCCCTCACCATGCCGCTTTTGCGGCATGGCATTTAACACTAATCCCATTTTGAACTGTGGGTATTACGTCAGTTCAAAATGGGATTGGTATAAAAAATAGTTTATCTATTTTTTAAATGGTTATTAGTATTATATGAAACAGAAATATGATCAGGTATGGGAGAAGCACTCTTATGACAAAGTCAAATAAAAATAATAATCTGGATTTCCGCAAAGAGTTAATTTCAATTGCACTGCCTGTC
This sequence comes from uncultured Clostridia bacterium, assembly GCA_947385505.1. Taxonomy (GTDB): domain Bacteria; phylum Bacillota; class Clostridia; order Oscillospirales; family Ruminococcaceae; genus Ruminiclostridium_E. The sequence continues at coordinate 3,843 of CANDLP010000279.1, read as the reverse complement.
GCGTTGCAAAGCCTTATGCTTTCGCTGGTTGGGGCATCCGACGCGCTTATGCTTGGCAGATTTTCACAGGACGCAGTTTCAGCGGTATCCCTTGCAAATCAGATTTCATTTATTATGAATTTATTCATAGGAAGCGTTACAGGCGGATGCAGCAGTTTTATAACCCAATACTACGGGAAAAAAGACAATACAGCAATTCAGAAGTTTATGTCTATGGGAATAAAGCTCTGCGCGGGAATTTCACTTATATTTTTCATCGGCGCGTTCTTTTTCCCACAAGTCCTTATGAGAATATACACACCCGACAAAAATTTAATCGAAACGGGCGTCGAATACCTGAAAGTTGTCAGCTGGTCTTATCTTTTTTCAGGGATAACCCAAATTTACCTCATGGTAATGAAAGCCACCGGCAGAGCGGCAAAAAGCGCTTTTATCAGCGTAATGACAGCAGTAATAGATATGCTGGCGGATTTGTTCCTGATATACGGTTTAGCCGGATTTCCGCGCTTGGGAGCAGCGGGCTGTGCAATTTCAACGGTTGTGGTTGAAGCCTGTGCGTTTATTGTCTGTATTGCAGACTCTTATGGAAAAGGCCGTATACGTCCTGACAGAAAATCTTTTTTCAGCCATTCACAAATTTTATACAAGGACTTGGCAAAGGTCACGCTGCCCGCTCTTGCAAGCAATCTTACATGGGGAGTAGGTTATTCCATGCGCTCTATGATCATGGGGCATTTGGGCAACGACGCCGTTGCGGCGGACGCGGTTACGTCCGTGCTGCTGGAACTGTCAACCTGTTTCTGCAAAGGACTGTCAAGCGGTGCAACAATAATGACGGGGCGGCTGCTGGGACAAAATTTGATTGAGGAAGCAAAGGTTTGCGCCGCTAAATTCTGCAAAATATCTTTTCTGTGCGGCGTTGTAAACGTGGCAGTTCTGCTGATTACTGAACCGATCGCTATCGCATTTTTTGTTCTTACCGACGAAGCGAGAAAGTATACGGTTATGATGATTTTTGTATCGACAGCATATCTGTTTGCGTATTCACTGAACACAATTATTACATGCGGAATCTTCCCGGCGGGCGGCGACACGATGTATGACGCTAAATCCGTGATGCTGAGCAAATGGTGCTTTTCACTTCCCCTTGCGCTTTTGGGGACTTTTGTTTTTAAATTACCTGTTATTTTAGTGTACGTAATTGTAATGTCCGACGAAACCGTAAAGCTGCCATGGCTTTATCCCAGATACAAAAAATACATATGGGTAAAAAACCTCACAAGAAACAACGTTTAAAAAGAAGCTTTTATCATGATAATCAACACAGGCGTATGACGGACACAGTGCAGCATTGCCCGAAATCTGTTAAGACGTTTCAGCGAGGGTTATATTCTCGCCCGAAATCCGCTTTTCCAAATAAAATCACACGGTATGAATTAACTTCCGAGTTGGTTAACAGCATTGTATTCTGTTTTAAAAACTATAATCCGATACTGCCGAATTTAATAAATATTACAAAAAATTATGCTCGTTAATCTGCATATTTATTTATGTAAACACGCTCTAATTCCAATTTAAAACAATACGGCATTACCCGCGACGTAATATCTCCATACGGCAAATGGTAACACCGGTAAAAATCTATGACAATTTAAGAAATTAAAACAAAAGCATTATTACCAAATTCATTCGTCCAATGTGCGATTTTTCGGTAAATCATCACACAGACTGCGCTCACACGTGTAAATATTGATATTCGAGTTTTATGAAGCGCTTTACAAATCACAGTGAATAATGGAGTGATTATGTAAAAAGCCGTATGTGAAATTTTCACACACGGCTTTTTATTTTTTGAATGGAGCTGATAATCGGATTCGAACCGATGACCTCATCCTTACCAAGGATGCGCTCTACCAACTGAGCTATATCAGCATTTCACTGCTAAATTATTATAGCACAGTTCGACATATTTGTCAATACTTTTTTATAATTTTTTTATTTTTTTTGTAAGTAATACTATTAACCATTTCAGCTCTGATTTTATCCTGTGTTGAAAAGTTTTTAATATAAATTTACGAGTATGCTCCATAAACATAAACGGAGTCGGCGTTTATACACCGATTCCGTTTTAAAATTTGTAATAATATTTCAATCCCTCAATAAATCAAATAATTTCTTATTCAAATTCAGCTTGTAAAACGAGGGTATCAGGAAGGTTGAAAATTTTCTCCTTGATAAAATTGGGATACAGGTATTCATTTTTAAGACGTTCAAACGCAAGCCATTCATAATCATGAATATGATTTCCTTCATACATTCGGAATTTATCGCCTTTATTCAAAATATCAGTATGTGAAACATCAATTAAAAAATAAATACATAATTCGTGAAACTGCTCACCGGTAACATCTTCTTTAAAGAAGCTTTGATTAACCCACAAAGGACGAATAATTTCAGCATCTATTTCCAATTCTTCCTTTATTTCTCTTAAAACAGCTTTTTCTGCTGTTTCGTGCAATGAAACCCTTCCTCCCGGCAGATAGTAATACGGTGATTTCTCATCATGCATCGACAACAACTTATTATCGTTTACAATGACGGCACATACTCTATAATTAAATCTGCCGTTTTCGGTTATGAAAGTAATATCCATAACAGTTTCCTCCATTATATTATTACTATTTTTTTCCGTCCTGTCCGTTTTTACTGTGGCTGCCTTTTTTTGATTTTTTCTTATTGGAATTTATAACGGCTGCTACGGCAATAACAACAACCGCCACGGCAAGAATTACAAGCACTATTATCCATGGAGTGAGATTTTCGGCGTTTTTATCGGAATTATCGACAGAGTCTTGTTCTGTAACTTCGGTATCTTTCAACTCCGGCTGTGTTTCCGAAGGCTGATCGGAGAACGATTCATCGCTTTGGGGAGGAGTTGTGGTATCAGAAGCGCTTTGCTCACTGTCTGCGGGATTGTCTTCCTCCGAAACGGAGGAGGCGGATTCATCCTCATTCGTATCATTATCCGCCGTATTATTCGTTTCGTCCGTCACAACGTCTTCAACTCTTGAGGGCGTATTTGATGGAACCAGCATTCCGATAGCATTTTCGAGTATAAGAAGAGCTTCGTCAACCTGCTCCTGATTTGCTTCGCTGCTCAAAAGAATCGCCTTTGCCTTTCCCACCGCTTCCCTTAAGCCCCGATAACTGCTGTCGCTGTAATCCGATCTTTTATACAGCTCTGCTCTGGATACCGCTTCGTTCAACGCCTTTGTGTCCGCACGGGAAAAGCTTTCGCCTTCCACAGGAATAGCGGGTACATTTTCCTCAGAAGGCGCTGTTCCACCGGTGTTTCCAGACACGGCAGATGATTCCGCCGCTGTTGTTATAGCAGGCAATGAAGTTTCAGCGCTCGACACGGGCGCCGTATCAGAAGAGACGGGCGTCTGAACAGGTTCGGAAGAAGAAACGGTGGTTTCGGGAGTAATAAAGCCACCGGAACCGCCTCCGCCGGAAGGTCTTTCCGTAGTTACGACTCCGCTTTCCGAAGTTATCCTTACAGAGCTTTCGGGATATTCAACGCCGGTATCCTGAACTACCAGCTCCGTACCCCTTACAAATTTAAGCGAGTCCTTAATCACCTTAACGTCGGCGCAGCAATTTTCACCCGCTGCCTTAACATATCCCAGCGAAAGAACAGGATTTTCCTTATTGAAAAGAGGAGCGGTGCCTGCTATGTAAATATTGAGTACACCTGTTTCCTTGTTGAATCTTCCTTCCGCAATTTTAGCCGAAAGATTTGAGATCGGAAGAGCGTCGTGTAGGGAAAGAGTGTGCACGGAC
>CANDLP010000278.1 GCA_947385505.1 uncultured Clostridia bacterium | reverse complement strand
TAGGTAATATATTCCCTATAACAAATATTATAGGGAATATATTACCTAATGCCAAGACTTTTAGGTAATTTGTGATATAATTTGTATGTAACAACAAAAAAAGGGGGGATTATTTGTGGAATATTATCCAAGGCTTAAAGATTTAAGGGAGGATAAAGACTTAAATCAAGAGCAAGTAGCAAAAATAATAGGTACAGACCAGTCATATTATGCAAAGTACGAAAAAGGCATAAGACCTATTTCTTTTGAAAGAGTAATAAAACTGGCAAAGTTTTATAATGTTAGTATAGATTATATAGCAGGTTTAACAAACGATAAAAGAGGTATTGGTTACAACAAACAACAGCAAAACGAAAACATTACTACACCTGATAATAACAACGGTCAATATAATATCACGCAAAACAATAGCGGCGGCTTGAATAATATATCTATCAAAAATAAATAATTAGGTTTTATAGTATTGACAAGCTTTTTTGTTGGTGGTAAAATATAGATACATTTTAGAAAGGACGGTGCAGCTTATGCTTACTAACGAAGATTTGCAAGCTCTTTCCCAGTTGATAAAAAATGAGGTTGAGCCAATAAAACAAGACATTGCAAATATGAAAGACGAAATCAATGAGAGGCTCGACAAAATAGAAGAGGATTGTGAAATAACAAGAGAAGTCACAAACAAACTCGGCGAATGGGTTGACTTTTATTTCCACGATGATAAACCCTATCCTTTGGACGAGGAGGAAATGGAAAAGTACAGAGAAAATTTGAGACTTGCCAAATAGAGTCGGAGCGGTTCGCCGCTCTTATTTTTTTCTTAAGGTGATATAATAAAAAGATATGTGTTCAACTCAACAAAACAGTATTAAAAAGATACTCTTTCAGCAAGAGAAAATACACTAAATTCGTAGACATTGTTTCCGAAAAAGTGCTTTTGCCATAAAACAATCCTTGATTTAGAACGGGTTTGACGTGTTTGATGTTAAAGAGGACGTATTACCAATTGTCCCTTTAAGAGGTATGTTCTCCGGAAAGTTGTTCAAATCTTGCCAAGGTTATGGAACATAAAAAAGAACGGGGTTTATTCCGTTCTTTTTTGTATAGAAAACAAAGCCCTGCGCGGGCGGCGGTCTTACGCAGACGGCGACCTCGGAGGCAAGCTTGGTTGTACTGCTCATCGGTGACGGTTCCGCGAAAAAATTTTTATTTTCTGTGGCTTCGCCACCCTTGACTTACTCCAAAAAATTTGGTTTGCCTTGCTTTGCCGACGGGGCAAGGCAGAACTTAATACAGGGCTTCCCGTCAGCTCACTATTGTACCAAATTTTTCGGCTACAGTCAAGGGCAAGCAGAAAATAAAATTTTTTTCGGGGATAACAGGTGCGGAGGGTTTATATTTAAACTGCTGTTTCGCACAGTAACTTGATTTTGTAAAGAAGCTGCTGTTCCCTGCCCTGCCGAAGGAAGATTGCAATTACGCATAAAGTTTTACGCATAAACATTTTAAGTAAATGCTTTATGCGTAAAAACCGCGATTCTATGCATTAAAATTTTAAGGTACAGTTAATGCTTTGAATGAAAATTATATTTGAACAAATCCGCACCAATTCAGGTGGATTTTCTTATTTATTCATCAAGCGGCCCGACTTGCGGATCCGTCACGTTGTTTCGTTCGTACCAATCCTGTACAAGCCAGTTTGCCGCGTTTGGGACAAAAAATCTACAAAACTTTACCGAACATTTACCTTTAAAATAATAACAAAACGGACACGCACGACAGCCGACATAAAAATATTTGCACATTGCGCAAAGGCATTTTTCGCAGTTTTTAAAAATATGGAAGCTTTCCGGCAATGAATATAAATCATCACGCATTAGCCGCGCTCCCGCTTCTGAGATTTTCGTAGAAGAAAACGTCTTGCGAGCGCATATCATCGGCAAACAGTCCTATTTGTTTATAATCGCAATACTGCAATATTTCTTCGGGTTTCTCTTTATCAATATGCGGTTTTGCTGCACTATGCCAACGTGAAAATTGAAAAGTTGGACGTTAGCTGACAGCGGCTTATCAAGGAAATTGCGGAGATGAACATTATACCAATTTCCCCGTAGAAATCGAGTTTTTGTCTGCCTTTGACGACACGTGGCAATTGACGGATAGTATTCTATCCCAAATCCAGGCTACCAGTAAAAGTTTACCATTCCGTGATAGCTCTTAACTGCATTCGTGGCGTATATTATTTTTCGTATTTCGGCAGGATATTCAAAAAACAATGTTAATTCTGCCAAATTCCTGTCCCAGAATTTCAAAATAAAGGTTGTCATGGCAGGCTATGAAGATATCCTCTACGCCGCGGTTTTTAAAGTATGCGCAAATGCTGACATAGAAGCTTGCGGATTCATTTTCGGATATCCAAGTACCAAGTATTCCTTTCATTCCGCTCATATTTATTCTCAACACGGAATATACACATTTGCTTACTATTTTGTTGTCTTTGTGCGAATTGAATACTATCCCATCGAAAAATATTACCGGATATTTCTTTTCAAGCGGACGATTTTGCCATTCTTTGACTTCTGGCAAGATTTTGTCGGTTATTTTTGAAATTAGACCTTGATAAATTTCCGCATCTCTATGCGACATACCTTTTGCGTACATAATTTTATTTTCTGTTCAATTTCATCGGTATGTGTCTGACGTTTTTCGAGGACTCTCGGCTGAAATTTGCCGTTTCTGTCACGGGGTACGGATATTTCACATTCTCCGTAATCGCTGGTTATTGTTTTTTTACCGTAACCATTTCGACCGTTTCCGCAAACAGTCTTTTCAACTTTGACTGAATATCTCCGGTGCTCTCACCATCTGCCCAAGAAGCTTTATAAGCTCCATTTCCTTTTCGCTTAAGCTGTGTGTTCATGTACTTTTCATGCCAATTTCCTCCATATTTTTATGGTTATTATTGATATTTACACGGTTTGTTATTCAGTCTTATAGGAACGTAGTCAATCCGTTCCTTTTCCGTTTTATAAAAGAATTGTAATTCCCTGCTCCGACAACAAAGTATTTGACAGCTGGAAAGACAGGTGCTATAATATAAACGTTATTACTATTGCGCGTAAAAATTTAGAGAATCTTCTTCCAAAAACTATTATAAAAAGGATACATTAAAATGACTAACTTAAATCTAAAAGCAAAATCCAATTATCGTTCTGACGCTCCGCAATATCTTATTGATTTTTTGGATCACATATCGGTAATCAAAGGGCGATCCGCCTTGACTGTAAAAAATTATTATTGTGATCTTCGTTTATTTTTGCGATATATTAAAATAAAAAATGACTCGTCTTTGTCAGAAAATAATTTTTCCGAAATTGCCATTTTTGATACGCCGGAATCTTATATCAAAAATGTGACACTAACTGATATTATGGCTTTTTTGCATTTTACTATGGATGAGCGTCAGAACCATCAGAAAGCTCGTGCACGTAAAGCGGTTTCTTTACGACAGTTTTTTAAATATCTTACTGACAATAAAGGCTGGTTTGAGGTAAGCCCCGCTGCAAAGCTTGAGCTACCTTCGCCCAAAAATGCACTGCCTAAGTATTTATCCATAGAACAGGCTAATCAACTTTTAGTGGAATGTTCGAATATCAATGATTGGGTAGACGCAAGAGACTATTGTATGCTGACGTTTTTTCTTAACTGTGGAATGCGTTTATCCGAATTAGTAGGTATTTCCGTTACTGACTATATCAAATCAACCGATCCAAAAAACAATCTTACATACTCATTTATTAAGGTAATAGGCAAAGGCAATAAAGAACGTGTTATATACCTTAACAACGCATGTGTTTCAGCGTATGAAGCCTATATTAGTGTAAGACCAAACGTTCAGGGTGAAAATGCACTTTTTTTGAGCAGCAGATCCAAACGAATTTCCAATAGACGGGTTGAACAGATAATAGAGGAAAAAATGATGAAGTCGGGGCTTGCGGGATATGGATTTTCCGTACATAAGCTTAGGCATACTGCAGCTACGCTTATGTATCAAAACGGAGTTGATGTCCGCATTTTAAAAGAAGTGCAGATCGGAAGAGCACACGTCTGAACTCCAGTCACGGAGCGTCAT
>CANDLP010000277.1 GCA_947385505.1 uncultured Clostridia bacterium | reverse complement strand
AAGAAAAACCGCGTTGTTAAGCAAATCCTCTTAACAGCGCGGTTTTTCTTGATTCCCCAAAAGTCAAAATTTCACTCCCATTGTTAAAAAAACACCACAAAATTTCATTTTTTAACAAACAATGCAACACAAAATACAACACGAAAAAAGCCGCACAGTCCCCAAAAAAGAACCATGCGGCCAACCCTCAAAACCTCCTCAAAAACGCCTCATACAACTGCGGCTGCAAAGCCCGAACCGCGACCAACAGCTCATCAACCTGCGGCAAAACCTCCGTCCAGTCCTTCCCCTCAATCGCCTTCAAAAACTCGCTTTCCCCGCCTGTATGAATCGCCTGAGCAGACCTCCCCTTTACAGAACTCTCCCCTCGCATACGATCCCGGAGCGAATATAAAACATCAAGCTTAAAGCACCCCTTAAAGCTGCTTGGCGCCGCTTCAAGCTCCGCGATCGCCTCGTTCAATTCCTGCTCCGTTACCATGCGTCTTACTCCTCAATAGCTCTTATTGCTTTTTCAAGCGCTCTTCTGATCTGGCCGTTGTCGGCTTTGTCCATCATTTCCCTGAGTTCGCCGGCAATATGCTCCGCGTCGCTTCCTCTGGAATAATGACCTCTGACATAATGCTCGCCTCTGCGTGCGCTGCTGTTTTCGTTTTCATAGCGATCGTCCATTCGCATATCGTCAGAACCGCGATAACTGTTTCCGCGTGAGCCGCCTCTCTGGCTGTGCCCTCCGCCCATATCGTCATAGTACTTGATTTTCTCAATATTTTTGATAGAATCGGTAAGCTTATGTATTATCTCGAGATCGCCCGCTCCAAGTTCAACCTTGCTGGCGATCTCCTCTAACTCCTTACAAAGCTTGTAATGTAAATCATCAAGCATTTTCATATTCATTTCTCAATTCCTCCTTAAGCAGTCGGCGCGGCGGGTGCAGTTCCGTCTATCGCCGTAAGGTTATTTGAAGGGCAGGGACAAGCGCTGCCAAGCAGCCTGAAGCTTCCGCCCGCTGCGTTTGTGGATACCACTGTGGAATAACGCGTCCGAGTGCGTATGCCGCAAGCCGTCACTTGCGCGCAGCAGCGGTTAGTAAGCGGATAAAGCTCTGTTCCCGTACCTATCGTAATTACAACAGGCGCATTTATCGTAGTAGCCGCGGGAATAGCCTGCGCCACAACTATACAGTATTTGCACCCGTTTCCGTAGCTTCCCGCGGGTAAGTTGATAACAAGATTTCCGCCCGTAAAAGTAACGGATTGGCTTATTATCAGCTTATCGCACAGTTTGCAAACAGGTTTACAAGCCATTTTTAAAAATCCTCCTTAAAATCAAAGGGAGCAAGCGTTTCCGTTTTGGAAACACTTACTCCCCGAAATTTAATCACCCTTTCGGGGAAAAACAGCATTATCAGAATCCGCAGTTACCGCAGCCGTTGCCGTTGCCGCAATTTCCGCCGCCAAAGTTAGCCGTTCCGCAGCAGTTTGTGGGGAACGTCACAGGCTGAGGGGGCTGTACGATATATGCGGCGGTGGGGCATTCCGCGCCGGTCTTACGCAAAATCTCCGCCTTATTAGCGTCCATAGCCGCCATGATTACGGCGTTCTGGTTAGACTGTGAAGCCGCAAGGCGCAATGCCTGATTCTCGTTCTGCAATGTGGCAATCTTATCCTGGCACAGATAATCCAGAATAGCGCGTGTACCCGCGTTCTGATTGTCAATAATGTCACGAGTGTTATTGTTCATGGTGTTCTGCAAAGCGCAGGTATTCTGCGCCATATTGTAGTTTACGCCGTCAATAGCCCTCTGGGTTTCGCAGCAACAGCTTGAAAGCTGTGCCTGCAAAGCGTTCTGTCCCTGCATAATAGCCATATTTGTGCCGTTGAAGCCCTGCAAAAGCGCGGTATTGGTGTTGTTAAAGCCGTTTGTTATCGCGTTGTTAAGGGCAAATGTGCTGTCGCATATGCCCTGTTGAACGCCTCTTACAGCGTTATCCAAACCATTGAAGTTGAATTCGCTGCAAAGATCTGCGCGGGTAAGCGCTCCGCTTGCGCCGTTTCCGCCTCCGAAACCGCCAAAGCCTCCGAAACCGCCCCAGCCAAACATACCGAAAATCAGGAAGAGAATGATCCACGCTCCCCAATCTCCGCCCCAACCGCTGTTATTGTTGCAATTGTTGTTTCTTGTAACCGCCGCAATATCCGCAGGAGTCATGCCTTCGCTTGTTAAACTCATAATTTTACTTCCTTTCTTTTAAATTGTCATAAAACGCTTTGCCAAAGCAAAACGAATTATTTTTTACTTAAAAAACGGTCTGAAAATGCCCTGCATTTGCTGCGCTTGCTGCTGAACGGCGTTAAGCTGCTGCTGATTCACTTTTCCTTCGCTGACAAGCTGATTTATTATCTCATTCGGATTTTTTCCTTTCATCTGCTGCATAAATTGTCCGAACTGCTGTAATATATTGCCGTTCTGTTGATTTCCGAATTGTTTAAACAACGGGTTCATCTTCCGAGACCTCCTTCGCCTTTCCCTTAGATTTGCTAAATCCTTTTATCTGCGTTTCAAGCGCCGTGATCCTGTCCTCCAACCTTCGTATCTCTTCTTTACTGTCGGAATCCTCCGCTTTAACCGCTGAAATAGGCATATCCCCTATTTCCTCGATTTTAAACGTCCGAGTTGAAGGCATTCCCGATTGATCCGCCGACTTGATATACATAATCGGCTCCTTTGTGTCAAACAAAACCAGAGTGCCGTTAGGCGTTACCGTACAGGCTTTAGCCGCTTCCGCTCCCTCTACCCAGTTTAGACCGCTCTGGCTTTGGGGGCAATTTGACGCGGGGATCGCCGCTGCCGTCTGCCCCTGCCACTGAAAAGGCTGCGCCGCCTGCTGATTCGGATAATACCCCCCGTTAAACCCGCCGTAAGCGGGAATATATGTAGGAAAAGCCATTCAAAAACCGTCCTTTCACTCCGACAGCGCCCAATAATAAACTACCGCTTCGTCTCCGCTGTCCCACGCGTCATAATAACAGCCGTCAATCGCCGCAACCACATGACTGTCACAGCCCAAAATATAAATTCCTTTGTTATATTTCGCGCAGAATTCCGATACCGAAATATCGGGCTCAGCCGTTCTCCTCTGAAATCCCTTGTTTCTTAAATATGTACCCCATACATGGTTAGCCGACGGCATATCAGCCATTTTGAAGCCCTGAGCGCATATTTCCATATAAATTTCCTCCCAGGACTTTCCCAAAGCAATGGAAAGCGCCCTTATAACGCAGTCCCCCACCGCTTTTCTCTTGGGGTTCGGATTGGTAAAAACATATCCTTCCATGTGTTGATTATATCTTTTTAAGCAATCTATTTAAAGCAAATAAAGATACAGTTTTCGTATAAAATAAGTGCAAAAAACGTCAAATAATCGTCAAGAAAAAGTCAAAAAAATAAACGCCTGAAATTCAGCATTTCAAGCGCTTAAAAATCATATTCTGACATCGGTAAACTATATTCTTTACCTGTGTTGCCGACAAATCAAACTCCTCCGCCAACGGCTCAAAGCAAATCCCGTCGCAAAGCCGCCGTTTCATTATCTCTCTGTCCCGCTCCTTATGTATATACTCGTCGATAACCGCCCGTATCTCGAAGTTTGTGATATTATCAATAGTCATTATGGCTTATTCCTTTTTTTAACCGTTGTTTTCTTTAACGTCCCCTTAGAATTTCCGCTTTTGCGAGTCATACTGCGCTTTTTAACCCTGATACGAGCCATTGTAAATATCACCGTCCTGTCCTATGTAATTGGCGTTGCCGCCGTCCGAGCTGTCAACCTCCACCCACTCCTCGCTGAAATCGTACTGAGAGAAAAACAAAAGCCACCCCACATTAGCCGCGAAAAACATTACTATGCTTACAATAAGAGCCGTGATAAGCCTTTTAACGTGCCTTTCATCCCTTGCCAGCGCGCTTTCGTGAACGATATACGGAACCACCGTCAATATTTCCTCCGAAAGCCCTTCGTCTCTGTTGCTGTTCCGAATGTTTACCCCCGCCGAACCGCCGCCCGAAGCGTTGTTTCCGCTTACCGAGATGTTGCCTGTGCTTATGCTGTTTGAGTTTTTCATTGTCATA
>CANDLP010000276.1 GCA_947385505.1 uncultured Clostridia bacterium | reverse complement strand
CCACGTCCGTGCACACTCTTTCCCTACACGACGCTCTTCCGATCTTGTTTTTTGGCATAATATGCCTGAGCAATGGCGCTGTTAAGCTTGTGGCTTCCCGAAGTGTTATTGCCCTCGAATTTATAGTATATCTTAGCGGGTGTATCGAGATATTTTTCAAGGCAATATGCCCTGACAAGAGGAGCGGGACGGTACATTTTATAAAAATCTCTTATTTCATCGGGAATATCGATGTATGGATCGGTATCGTTAAGCTCCTGCGCGGCAAGCTCGGTGCAAAATACTCCCGACAATTCCTCCAAAGTCATAGGCTTAAGTGTTTCGGGATTAAGCAGCGGTGCGGGCTTATTTTTCATATCCGCTCTTACATTATACCACTGCTTCGGTATCTCGCTTTCAGAGAGGTAAATTTTGTACGGGATATTTTCCATGTTTTTCTCCTTTCCGGGCGCTTTGTCCTATATCTCTGTAATTTAAAAGCGCTTTTCCATATATTTTACATTATTATAACATTTTTTATCTTATTTGTCAATATTTTTTATAGCAAATATTCCTGAAAATATGGTTTCTTTTTAAGCTATTTGCGGTATTATTTATATTTTCGCAGTTAAAATCTAATAAGTTGCAGATAAATTTATATAAAACGCTTGACAAATTATTTAAAAAATGTTATAATCTGATTGTAAAAAAGGAGAAGCTATGGGAACAATTTATTGAAAGGCGGATAAAAGAATGAGCAAAAGCGTTTACAGCCTTGTGCTTACCGACCAGGTGGTTGAAGCGGTGGACAGATTGGCTTATACAATGGGAATAAGCCGTTCGGGACTGATTGACAGGATCCTTGCGGAGCGTGTGAGATTTACTACTCCCGAAATGAAAATAAACGATATTTTCGACTGCCTTAACCGATATTTTTCCTCCGCAGAGGAGAATTTTATAGTGGAGTCGGGGGACCAGTCAATGCTGATACGTTCCTCTTTGAAATACAAGTATAACCCCACCATAAGGTACAGTATCAGGATTTTTCGCGGCGGTGAAAATACCATGGGGGAGATCAGGGTGAATTTTCGCACTCAGTCGGCGGAGCTTAAAAGAAAAATGGAGGAATTCCTTAATTTCTGGGCTATGCTTGAAAACGAGTATACGGTAAAATATATAAAAGGAAAAATACGATACATTATTACCGAAGGAAAGCTTACGAGAGAATTTGAGCTTCCGGAAGAGTATAATAATAAGACTACGGACGAAACGGGAGAAGTAATTGCCGAATATATACAAATGTTTGACGACGTGCTGAAGTGTTATTTTTCCTGTGACAGTGAGCGGGACGCGAGAAAAAGGGCGGCCGAAAAATTTGCGGATTATCTTGAAAGAGGGATAGCGTTGATATAGTTATGTAGGATAATAATGAAAAACACTTAAAAACAACTTTAGAAAGGAAGAACAACTATATGAATACTCAGAAATTGACTAAAAAATCAATAGAAACGGTTGAAGCCGCTCAAAGCATAGCGGTAAAAAACAACAATCAGCAGATAGACCAGTGTCACATTCTGCTTGCTTTATTGGAGCAGGAGGAAGGATTGATCCCGCAGCTTTTGCAGTCGATGGAGGTGGATATAAAGACATTTACTTTATCCGCCGAAAGGATTGTGGACGGTGTGCCCAAGGTGACCGGCAGCGGCGCAAGAGAAATGAACAGCGTCTCCTTTACCGCCGCCGAGGAGGAAGCCGGCCGCATGAACGACGAGTTCATAAGCGTTGAGCACCTTTTTCTCGGACTTATAGATAAGGCCGACGGAAAGGTAAAGGAGCTTTTTACTCGTAATAAGGTAACAAAAAACGCCTTTTTAGGCGCTCTTCAAAAGGTGAGGGGCAACACAAGGGTTACCTCCGACAGCCCCGAAGATACCTATGACGTTTTGAAAAAATACGGACAGGATCTTGTGGAATTGGCGCGGAAAAACAAACTGGATCCCGTAATAGGCCGCGACAGTGAAATAAGGAACGTTATCCGAATTTTAAGCCGAAAGACAAAAAACAATCCCGTGTTGATAGGCGAGCCGGGAGTGGGAAAAACCGCAATTGCCGAAGGACTGGCGCTGCGTATAGTCAGGGGGGACGTTCCCGTCGGATTAAAGGACAGACAGTTATTCAGCCTTGATATGGGAGCGCTTGTGGCAGGAGCAAAATACAGGGGCGAGTTTGAGGAACGCCTTAAGGCGGTGTTGCAGGAGGTAAAGAAAAGCGACGGCAGGATTATTCTCTTTATAGACGAACTGCACCTGATCGTAGGCGCGGGCAAAACCGACGGAGCAATGGACGCGGGAAATATATTAAAGCCCATGCTTGCCAGAGGCGAGCTGCACTGTATCGGCGCTACCACGCTTGACGAGTACCGCAAGTATATAGAAAAGGATCCCGCTTTGGAAAGACGTTTCCAGCCCGTACAGGTTGACGAGCCTACCGTTGAGGACACCGTTTCCATATTGAGAGGGCTTAAGGAACGCTATGAGGTATTTCACGGCGTAAAGATACACGATCAGGCATTGATCGCGGCGGCGGTGCTTTCCAACCGTTATATAAGCGACCGTTTTCTCCCCGACAAAGCAATAGATTTGGTGGACGAAGCCTGCGCATTGATAAAAACCGAAATGGAATCAATGCCCACCGAGCTTGACGAGCTTTCCAGAAAGATAATGCAGCACGAAATAGAAGAGGCGGCGCTTAAAAAGGAAAATGACAAACTGTCCGAAGAGCATTTGGCGGATATCCAAAAAGAGCTGGCGCAAATGAGGGAACAGCTGGCGGAAATGAAAGCCAAATGGGAAAACGAAAAAAGCGGTATAAACAAGGTTCAGTCACTGCGCAAGGAGATAGAGCGTTTGGGCGGCGAGATCGAAGCGGCAAAACGCGAATATAATCTTAACAAAGCCGCCGAGCTTCAGTACGGAAAGCTGCCCCAGCTTCAGGCGGAGCTTGAAAAAGAGGAAAAAATAGCCGAGGAGCAAAAGAGCAGCAGTTCTCTTTTGAGGGACAAGGTGACCGAAGAGGAGATAGCCAAGATAATAGCCCGCTGGACGGGTATTCCCGTGGCAAAGCTTATGGAAGGGGAGCGCTCAAAGCTTTTGGGCATGGAAGATATTCTCCACAAGCGCGTTATAGGTCAGAATGAAGCCGTGGAAAAGGTAAGCGAAGCCATACTCCGTTCAAGAGCGGGAATACAGGATCCAAACCGCCCCATAGGTTCGTTCCTGTTTTTGGGACCCACAGGCGTGGGAAAAACCGAGCTTGCCAAGGCATTGGCTCAGGCGTTGTTTGACGACGAACACAATATAGTCCGAATAGACATGACGGAATATATGGAAAAATACAGCGTAAGCCGCCTTATCGGGGCACCTCCGGGATACGTGGGCTATGACGAGGGCGGACAGCTTACCGAAGCGGTAAGGCGCAAGCCCTATTCGGTAGTGCTCTTTGACGAAATCGAAAAAGCTCACCCGGATGTATTCAACATACTCCTTCAGGTGCTTGACGACGGACGGATTACCGACAGTCAGGGAAGGACGGTTGATTTTAAAAATACGATAATAATTCTCACCAGTAATTTGGGTTCAAATTATATTTTAGAGGGAATAACCGAAAACAACGAAATTTCCGAGGAAGCGAAGGAGCAGGTGGAGAAGCTTCTGAAATCCCAATTCCGTCCCGAATTTCTAAACAGATTAGACGAGATAGTATTTTATAAGCCTCTCGCCAAATCCGAAATCGGCAGCATTGTTGACCTTATGATAAAGGATCTTTCGAGACGGTTGGAGGATAAGCATATCAAGGTGGAGATCACCGAAGCCGCGAAGAATTTTATTATAGACAGCGGTTATGACCCCGTTTACGGAGCAAGACCTCTTAAAAGATTTATTCAAAGCAAGGTTGAAACGCTGATTGCCAAAGCGATAGTGGGAGATGCCTTGCGCGAGGGGGAAACTGTGGTAATTGACAGCGGAAGCGGCGGGCTTGTGCTTGCGGTAAAAAGATAAAGACAAAAGGGTCTGTAAAAAAAGAAAAGCGGCGAAGCCGCCCTTGTTTTTTTCGCTTCCTTTTTGCACTGCAAAAAGGAAGTAGGGTGTGGGACAAAG